>NZ_JBFUFP010000536.1:0-3689 GCF_056403375.1 Rhizobacter sp. P2_H2 | reverse complement strand
GGAAAGGGGGGAAGAAGGGGGACGGGAGGCCGCAGCTGCGCCGGAGTTGGGGCCGGAACGCTGCGCCTCAAGGCGGGTGAACAGGCCGGCCAGCCGCTCGGGCACCGGATCGTGGCCGCCATTGCACCACGGGTGGCAACGCGCCAGCCGATGCAGCGTCAGGTAGCTGCCACCGATCGCGCCGTGCCGCTCGAGTGCCTGCAGCGAATACACCGAGCAGGTCGGCTCGAAACGGCACGCGCTGCCGAGCCACGGGCTCAGGAAGAAGCGGTAGCCGCGCACCAGCGCCATCAACAGGCGTTGCGGCGCGGACTTCAACTGCACGACCAGCCGCGACATCGTCAGGCTCCGGTCCGGGCAGCGCGCGCCATCACCGCCAGCAGCTCGGTACCAGCCGCGGTGCGCAGCGCGTCGGATGCAGCGCTCGGGAACAGCTTGCGATCGAACGGGCTGCGCAGCCGGATCACCCACAAGCCGCTCGGCAAGCCGGCCTGCGCATGCACGACGCGACGGATCTGACGCTTCAGCAGGTTGCGCGTGACGGCCCGGCGGGCATGCCGCTTGGGCACCACCGCACCCAGCCAGCAGGCGCCTTCAGGCAAGTCATCCACAGCTTTGCCCTGTTGAGGTGCCTCGCCTGTTGACAACTTGTGGGCAGCTGCACGAACAGCGGCCACTTTGACAGCAGGCCGGGCGGCGAGGAAATGGACGGCGAAATGCGTGCTGCGGGCCCGGGTGGGCGCCGCGAGCACGCGCTCGAAATCAACCGATTGAACGATTCGCCCGATCACGGTGACGCCCTGGACGCCACGGCCGGCGTTGCTGCATCCAACGCCGCACCCGTTGCCGAAACGGGGGGTGCCGCCGTGGATGCGCTGACTGCGGCTGCTGTTGCGCTTACAGCGACAGGCCTCAGACGGCCAGGCGCTTGCGGCCCTTGGCGCGGCGCGCGTTGATGACGGCGCGGCCGCCGCGCGTCTTCATGCGCACGAGGAAACCATGGGTGCGGGCGCGGCGGGTCTTCGAAGCTTGGTAGGTGCGTTTCATGATGATCAGTCCTGCTGAAGGGGGTCCCAAGCCATGTGATCTTCAATGTGATCACCACACGACTCGACCCTGCATGCTGCTCACCTTGATCATCAAGGTCACAAGAGCCGGGCCTTCGGGAAACCCACTATTACACCAAAAACCCCCTGCCAAGTCAAAGACTTACACGGTGGCATGCGCCCGCGCGCCGGTTTCATCCGGCTGCACAAGACTGTGGATAACCTCGCCCGGCGGGCCCGTTGCACCGTAGAATCCGGCCGCTCCGAGAAGAACTTTTCCACAACATGAGCGCTGATCTCTGGCAGCGCGGCTGCGAGCGTTTGGCAGCCGAACTGCCCGAACAACAATTCAACACCTGGATCCGCCCGCTGCCTGCTGCCGACGTCACTGACCAAGGCATCTCCGGCGCGGTGGCATCACTGCGTGTGCCCAACCGGTTCAAGCTCGACTGGATCCGCAACCAGTACGCCGGCCGGATCGAGGCCGTGCTGAGCGAGCTGGCCGGCAAGCCGGTGCGGCTCGACCTGATGCTCGCGCCGCGCGACAACCCGGTGCCGGTCAGCGGATTCCGCAGCGATGGCCCGGTGCCGATCGCCCGCGCGCTCGGGCCGGCACGGTCGAGCGGCATCGGCCATGGCGGCGGCGCCGAGGTCGCGACGGTGGGTGCGCCCACCGTCGCCGTACCGCGCAGCCCCTCCGCCGCCAATGCGGCCTTGCCGCGCCACCGCCTGAACCCCGCGCTGACCTTCGGCTCGCTGGTCGCCGGCCGCGCGAACCAGATGGCCCGCACCGCGGCGCTGCACGTGGCCGGCGCGCCCGGGCAGATGTACAACCCGCTCTTCATCTACGGCGGCGTCGGCCTCGGCAAGACCCACCTGGTGCATGCCGTCGGCAATGCGCTGCTGGCCGACCGCGCCGACGCCCGCGTGCTCTACCTGCACGCCGAGCAGTTCATCACCGACGTCGTCAAGAACTACCAGCGCAAGACCTTCGACGAGCTGAAGGCCAAGTACCACTCGCTCGACCTGCTGCTGATCGACGACGTGCAGTTCTTCGCCGGCAAGGAGCGCACGCAGGAGGAGTTCTTCAACGCCTTCGAGGCGCTGCTGGCCAAGCGCGCCCACATCATCATGACGAGCGACACCTACCCGAAGGGGCTGGTGGACATCGACGAGCGACTCACCTCGCGCTTCGACGCCGGACTCACGGTGGCGATCGAGCCGCCAGAGCTGGAGATGCGCGTGGCCATCCTGATGCGCAAGTCCGATGCCGAGGGCACCGCGATGCCGGAGGACGTGGCCTTCTTCGTCGCGAAGAACGTGCGCGCCAACGTGCGCGAGCTCGAAGGCGCGCTGCGCAAGATCCTTGCGTACTCAAGGTTCTCGCACAAGGACATCAACATCCAGCTCGCCCGCGAGGCGCTGAAGGACCTGCTGTCGATCCAGAACCGCCAGGTCGGCGTCGAGAACATCCAGAAGACCGTCGCCGACTTCTACAAGATCAAGGTCGCCGACATGTACAGCAAGAAGCGGCCGGCCAGCATCGCCCGGCCGCGCCAGATCGCGATGTACCTGGCCAAGGAAATGACGCAGAAGAGCCTGCCGGAGATCGGTGAGCTGTTCGGCGGGCGTGACCACACGACGGTGCTGCACGCGGTGCGCAAGATCGCCGGCGAGCGCCAGAAGAACACCGAACTGAACCAGCAGCTGCACGTGCTGGAACAGACATTGAAGGGCTGAACGTTTCGACTGACACCAACGCGTGGGGATGTCAAAGCACAAGCCTGGGGACAACTCTCGAACAACACCGGAGATGTCCACAGGCCAGGCGGGTTCCAGGAAGTTGTTGTGCGCGAGTCCCGAAGTTCAGGGGCCTCTGCACACAGGGTTTCGAGGTCTGTAAGCGGTTGATGGAAAAGGGGAAAATGGCGTTCTCCACAAGGAACGCGTTTCCTCTACTAAGACGACTAAATTAAGAGGTTGACATGATTGTCTTGAAGGCAGCGCAAGAAAAAGTGTTGGGAGCCCTGCAGGCCGTGTCCGGCATCGTCGAACGTCGGCATACCTTGCCGATCCTGGCCAACGTGCTGATTCGCAAAACCGGCAGCCAGGTCGAGCTGACCAGCAGCGACCTGGAGATCCAGGTGCGTACCACCGCCGAATTCGACGGCGACGCGAGCAACTTCGCGACCACCGTCGGTGCGCGCAAGCTGATCGACATCCTGCGTTCGCTGCCGGCCGACCAGATCGTCACGCTGAGCACCGCGCAGAACAAGCTGACGCTGCAAGGCGGCAAGAGCCGCTTCACGCTGCAGACGCTGCCGGCCGACGATTTCCCGCTGGTGCAGGAAGCGGCCGACTTCGGCCCGGTGTTCAGCGTGCCGCAGAAGACGCTGAAGATGCTGATCAACCAGGTGCACTTCGCGATGGCGGTGCACGACATCCGCTACTACCTGAACGGCATCCTGTTCGTCGCCGAGGGCAAGAGCCTGACGCTGGTCGCGACCGACGGCCACCGCCTGGCGCTCGCGCAGGCCAACCTCGACGTCGAGATCCCGAAGCAGGAGGTGATCCTGCCGCGCAAGACCGTGCTCGAGCTGCAGCGGCTGCTGAAGGACGAGAAGGACGACAAGGAGAACAGCC
>NZ_JBFUFP010000535.1:0-3693 GCF_056403375.1 Rhizobacter sp. P2_H2 | reverse complement strand
GTGGTGCTGTGGCGCCAACCCGGCGGCGAGCTGCTCTATGTGACCGCGATCGACAACCCTCGCCAGGTGGGCGAGGCCTGCTTCATCGCGACGGTGTCGGCAGCGCGCTTCAGCCTGACGGCGCCGCTGCTGCGCAAGTACCTGCTGCTGGAAGCGGCCCCTTGACGGGGGCGCGGGCGGGGCTCAGCCGCCGGCGCGCTTGACGGTGTGGCCGGCGCGCTTCAGGCGCTCCATCACCGTCTCGACGTGGTCGCCTTGCAGYTCGATGACGCCATCTTTCACGGTGCCGCCGACGCCGCAGGCGGCCTTCAGCTCGCGTGACAGCAGGGTCAGCGCGTCGGCGTCGAGCAGCAGGCCTTTCACCAGCGTCACGCCCTTGCCCTTGCGGCCCTTGGTCTCGCGCGAGACACGCACGATGCCGTCGCCCTGCGGCAGCGCCTTCTGCGCCTTGCACGCGCACTGCGCGACCGGCTGGCGGCAGTCGGGGCAGATTCGGCCGGTGTCGGTGGAATAGACCAGCGCCGACAGGTCAGCGAGGGTGCCGGACCGGCGTTCGTTGAGGGGCTTCGGCATGGACATCCTTTCGGGCGGCGATGGTAACGCCGGGGCCCGGGCCGCCGCGCAGCGACGTATCCTGGCTCGATCACAAGACCAGGAGACACACCCATGCGCCACCCACCCGTCAGCCGCTACCCGGTGCCCGAACTCGCCGGCCTGCCCGACGACATCCGCGCGCGCATCCTCGATGTGCAGCAGAAGGCGGGCTTCGTGCCGAACGTGTTCCTCGGCTTCGCGCACCGGCCCGACGAGGCGCGGGCCTTCTTCGCGTACCACGACGCGCTGCTGCTGAAGGAAGGCGGCCACCTGACGAAGGGCGAGCGCGAGATGATCATCGTCGCGACCTCGGGGGCCAACAACTGCCTGTACTGCGTGGTCGCGCACGGCGCGATCCTGCGCGTCTACGAGAAGCAGCCGCAGCTCGCCGACCAGGTCGCGACCAACTACCTGAAGGCCGACATCACGCCGCGGCAGAAGGCGATGCTCGGCTTCGCGATGAAGGTCTGCAACGACGCGGCCAACATCGTCGAGTCGGACTTCGAGGCGCTGCGCGTGCACGGCTTCGACGACGAGGACATCTGGGACATCGGCGCGATCACCGCCTTGTTCGGATTGAGCAACCGGATGGCGAACCTGATGAGCCTGCGGCCGAACGATGAGTTCTACCTGATGGGGCGGGTGGCGCGGGAGAAGAAGGCCTAGCGGATCAGCAGGCCCTCGGCGGTCCATTGCTGGACCGTGCCGACCACCCCGACCGCATCGGCCGCGATCTCGCACAGCGCGCTGAAGTCCTCGCCCCGCATCGCCGCCACGAGCAACCGCGCCTCGAGCGCGCTCGCCACCGTCCGCCAGCGCGTCTCCAGCAGCGGCCGCCAGACGATCAGCTGGTGCTCGCCCGCCTCGGGCTCGGCCAGCTCCGGCTCGTCGTCGCCCTGCAGCGCCCGCCACGCAGGTTCCACGTGCCAGTCGAGCGCCAGCACCTGCACGCTCGGATGAAAGCGCAGCACGCGCTGCGGCCAGCCGTCGACGGGCAGCGCCGCCAGCTCGGCCGGTGTCATCGGCGTCGCATCCGCCGCATCGAAGGCATCGCGCAACGCCCACTCCATGCGTGCCAGGTCGACGAACGCCGGATGCGGCACCAAGCCGGGATGTGCCGCCATGAACTCCGCCAGCCGGTGCCCGAACCAGCGGATCGACGGCTGCCGCGACGGATGCGCCTGCAGGTAGGCCTCGGCCAGCGCATCGAAGGCCTCGTCGCCCATCGCGCGCGGCAGCACGCCGTGGTTGTCGCGCAGCGCCGCCACCAGCCGCGCGCGGTAGGCGTTCTGGTAGATGCGCAGCAGCGGCTCGTGCTGCACCGGCTCGCGCAGCAATCCTTCGGGAGCCACCGCGCCGAGCATTGCAGCGTGCAGCCCGCTCTGCTGGTGCATCAACACGCTCATGCGGCCTCCGCCATCTGCAGCGCCGCAGCTTCCACCGCGCGCGCCTGGTCCAGCTCGACCACCAGTTCCGCCAGCGGCGGGATGTGGTCGTCGCGCTCGATCATCGCCGGCACCCGGCCGAGCCGCTGCACCGTGTAGCCATAGAGCGCCCACACCGCCGCGCACACCGGGTGGTCGTGCGTGTCGATCAGGTAGCTGCCATGGTCTTCGTGCCCGGCCAGGTGGATCTGCCGCACGCGCTCGCGCGGCATCGCGTCGATGAAGCGCCGTGCATCGAAGCCATGGTTCACGCTGCTGACGTGCACGTTGTTGACGTCCAGCAGCAGCTCGCAGTCGGCGCGCTGCAGCAGCTCGCCGATGAACTCCCACTCGCTCATCTCGTCGGCCGCGAAGCTGACGTAGCTCGACACGTTCTCCAGCACCAGCCGCCGGCCGAGCACATCCTGCACCTGGCGCACGCGCGGCACCAGGTGGCGCAGCGCCGCCTCGGTGTAGGGCATCGGCATCAGGTCATGCAGGTTGTGGTGGTCGACGCCGGTCCAGCACAGGTGGTCGGAGACCCAGGCCGGCTCGATGCGATCGGCCAGCGCCTTCAGGTCGCGCAGGTAACCGGCGTTCAGCGGGTCGGTGCTGCCGATCGACATCGACACGCCGTGCATCACCATCGGGTGGTCGCGGCGGATGCGATCGAGGTGGTGCAGCGGCTTGCCGCCGGGCACCATGTAGTTCTCGGAGATCACTTCGAGCCAGTCGACGCGCCGCGCGAGTGCGCGGTCGTCGCTGCAGAAGTTGCGGTAGTGCTCGGTGCGCAGCCCGAGCCCGAAGCCTTGCAGCGCGGTGTTCATGTCAATGCCGGCTTCGGGCGCCAGGTCTTACTTCAGCACCGTGCCGCCGGCGCTGGTGCACTCGGCAGCGGTCTTCTTGCCGACCCAGCCCTGGCCCTTGCAGCCGTTCTGGCCCTTGCATTCGCTCTTGGCGGTCTTGCAGTCGGAGGTGCCCTTGCAGCTGTTGACGCCGGCGCACTTGACGCTGCCTTCATCGGCAGCCTGCACGCTGGTGGCAACGGTGCCCAGCGAGAACAGGGMGGCGGCGGTGGTGGCCAGGGCGAGGCCGGACTTCAGGTTCAGCATGATCGGTTCCTTCAGGTTGGTGTGGGGACGTGCAGGCGGGGATGAATCCCCCGCGCCAGCCCCACTCTGTCGGTAACCGCCGCGCGTCCTTACACCGGCTGCTTCAGCACTTCGGCCATCGCGACCGCCGTCGCCTCGACGTTGCCCGAGTTCAGCCCCGCGACGCACATGCGCCCCGAGCGCACCAGGTACACCGCATGGTCCTCGCGCAACCGGTCGCACTGCTCGGCCGTCAGCCCGGTGTAGCTGAACATCCCGCGCTGGCTCAGGAAGTAGCCGAAGTCGCGGCCCGGCAGCTTGGCGCTCAGCACTGCATGCAGCTTCTCGCGCATCGCCTTGATGCGGACACGCATCGCGTCGAGCTCGGCCGCCCACTGCTCGTACAGCGCCGGCGTCTGCAGCACCCGCGCGACGATCTGGCCGCCATGCGTCGGCGGGCTGCTGTAGTTCCTGCGGATCGTCGCCTTCATCTGGCCCAGCACCAGCGCCGCTTCGGCCGCGTTCGGGCACACCACGCTCAGGCCGCCGCAGCGCTCGCCATACAACGAGAAGCTCTTCGAGAA
>NZ_JBFUFP010000534.1:0-3695 GCF_056403375.1 Rhizobacter sp. P2_H2 | reverse complement strand
CGCCGGTGCATGGCGAGGTGCCGAATCCGCTGAGCCCGCCGAGCGGCTGCTCGTTCCACCCGCGCTGCCCGCATGCGAACGAGCGTTGCAAGCTGGAGCGGCCGGCGCTGTTGTCGCTCAACGGCATCCAGGTGGCCTGCCACGCGGTGGCAGAAGGACGGCTCTAGCCGGGCAGCAGGTGCTCGCCGGCAAACAGCGCGGCAGCGTCTTCGCGGTCGCGGATCAGCCAGGCCTGCGAGCCCGACACCAGCACCTCGGCCGCGCGCGGCCGGGTGTTGTAGTTGCTGGCCATGCTCATGCCGTAGGCGCCGGCGGACAGCACCGCGACGCGGTCGCCGGGTTGCACGGCCAGGACGCGGTCGCGCCCGAGCCAGTCGCCCGATTCGCAGACCGGGCCGACCACGTCCCAGGTCAAGGCGGCCGTGGCTCGCGTGCGGCAGGGCACGATGCCCATCCAGGCCTCGTACATCGCCGGACGGGCGAGGTCGTTCATCGCGGCATCGACGATGCAGAAATTCTTCTCGTCGCCAGGCTTCAGGTACAGCACCTCGGCGAGCAGCACGCCGGCATTGCCGACCAGCGAGCGGCCCGGCTCGAACAGCACCTTGCGGTGGCCGTGGCCGCGGGCGTCGATGCGCTCGAGCAGTTGCGCGACCAGCACGCCGGCCTCGGGCGGTGTTTCATCGGTGTAGGTGATGCCCAGGCCGCCGCCGACGTCGACGTGGTGCAGCCGGATGCCCTGGGCTTCGACCGCCTCGACCAGGTCGAGCAGCCGGTCCAGCGCATCGAGGTAGGGCGTGGCCTCGGTGATCTGCGAGCCGATGTGGCAGTCGATGCCGACGACCTCCAGGCCCGGCAGCGCGGCGGCGCGCTGGTAGGTGGCGACCGCACGCTCGTGCGCGACGCCGAACTTGTTGCCCTTCAGGCCGGTGGAGATGTAGGGGTGGGTGCCGGCGTCGACATCGGGGTTCACGCGCAGGCTGACGCGGGCGGTGCGGTCGGCGGCGACGGCCACCTGCGACAGCAGTTCGAGCTCGGGCTCGCTCTCGACGTTGAAGCACAGCACGCCGGCCTCGAGGGCGTCGCGCATCTCGGTGCGGGTCTTGCCGACGCCCGAGAACACGATGCGCGACGCGGGCGCGCCGGCCGCCAGCACGCGCTTCAGTTCGCCGCCGGAGACGATGTCGAAGCCGCAGCCGGCCTGCGCGAAGGTCTGCAGCACGGCCAGGTTCGAGTTCGCCTTCATCGCGTAGCAGATCAGGTGATCGCGGCCGGCCAGCGCACGCTGGTAGCTGCCGAGTGCCGCCAGCATCGCCGCCTGCGAGTACACGTACAGCGGTGTGCCGAAGCGGTCGGCGAGCGCGTTCAACGCGCAGTCTTCGATGAAGAGATCGGCGCCGCGGTAGGCGACGTAGGGCGAACCGGGCAGGGTCATGGGGTCAGCGGGGCGCAGAGGCGGGAGAGGATGCGGAGGGCGCCGCGGCAGGCGGCGAGGGCAGCTTCAGCGGCCCTTTCTGGCCGCAGGCCGCGAGCGCGGCCAGCAAAGACATCGATGCGCCCAGTGTTGAAAGGCGTGTCGCTACACTGCGCTGCTGCTGAAACATGCGAACAATTCTACCGGCCATGACTGTCGAGATCGTCCCCACGCCCCTGAGCGATGCCCAGTTCCACGCGCTGACGGGCGCCATCCTGTCGAGCATCGAGGCGAGCGTCGACGCCTGGCTGCAGGACGACGTGATCGACATCGACGCATCGCGCACCGGCGGCTTGCTGGAGATGGGATTCCCGAACGGCAGCAAGCTGGTGATCAACACGCAGCCGCCGCTGCACGAGCTGTGGCTGGCCGCGCGCTCGGGCGGCTACCACTACAAGCACGTCGGCGGCCGCTGGCTCGACACGCGGGAAGGGCGGGAGTTCTTCGCGGACCTCTCGGCCTGCGCGAGCGAGCAGGGCGGGATGCCGCTGCACTTCGCCCCGCCGGCCTGAGATCCTGCCTAGCGCTTGAAGAGGTCGAGGATGCCCTTCTTCTCGTCCTCGCTCGGCGGGGTGGGCAGCTTCTCTTCCAGGCCGAGGCTGCTGACGCCGCTGCCGTGGGTGTACTCCTCGTAGTACCACTCGCCACCCAGGTTGACCACGCCCTCCGGGGCTGACGGCTCCTCGACCGGCACGCCCTTCAGCGTCTGCTGCATGTAGTCGATCCACACCGGCAGCGACAGGCCGCCGCCGGTCTCGCGGTCGCCCAGCTTGCGCGGGTTGTCGTAGCCGATCCACACCACGCCGACCACGCTGCGCTGGAAGCCGGCGAACCAGGCGTCGTTCGAGTCGTTGGTGGTGCCGGTCTTGCCGTACACGTCAGGGCGCTTCAGCGTGCGTTGCGCATTGGCCGCCGTGCCCGAGCGCGTGACCTCCTGAAGCAGGCTTTCCATCACGAACGCGTTGCGCGCCGGCAGCGTGCGCGTGCTCTCGTCCATCGCCTGCGGAGCCGCCTCGTTCAGCACGTGGCCGCGCGAATCGGTGATCTTGCTGATCAGGAACGGGTTCAGCCGGTAGCCGCCGTTGGCGAACACGCCGTAGGCCGACGCCATCTGCAGCGGCGTCACCGAGCCCGCGCCGAGCGCCATCGTCAGGTAGGCGGGGTGCTTGTCGGGATCGAAGCCGAAGCGGGTGATCCAGTCCTGCGCATACGCCGGGCCGATCGCCTGCAGGATGCGGATCGAGATCATGTTCTTCGACTTGGCGAGGCCGCGCCGCATCGACATCGGTCCGTCGAAGGTGCCGTCGTAGTTCTTCGGCTCCCACGGCTGGCTGCCGGTGGTGCCGGCGTCGAAGAACAACGGGGCGTCGTTGATGACGGTGGCCGGCGTGAACCCCTTCTCGAGCGAGGCCGAGTAGATGAACGGYTTGAAGCTCGAACCCGGCTGGCGCCACGCCTGCGTGACGTGGTTGAACTTGCTCTTCGCATGGTCGAAGCCGCCGACCATCGTGCGCACGGCGCCGGTGCGCGGATCGAGCGAGACGAAGGCGCCTTCGACCTCGGGCAGCTGGGTGATCGACCAGTCGCCCTTCGGCAGCTTCACGAGCCGGATCACGGCGCCGGGGCGGATCTGCGTCTTCGGGTTGCCCTTTTCGGCCAGGCCGGAGGTGGCCGGCTTCAGGCCTTCGCCGGTGACGGTCAGCGATTCGCCGCTCTGCAGCACCGCCACGACCTTGCGCGGGCTCGCTTCGAGCACCACGGCAGCGCGCAGTTCGTCGTTGTCGGGGTGCTCGACCAGGGCCTCGGCGATGCGGCTGTCCAGGTCTTTCACGTTGGCCGGCAGGTCGACATAGGCCTCGGGGCCGCGGTACACCTGACGGCGCTCGAAATCCATGATGCCCTTGCGCAGCGACCGGTAGGCCACGGTCTGCTCGGACGCCTGGATGGTCAGGTAGACGTTGAGTCCGCGCGTGTAGGCCTCTTCTCCGTACTGCGAGAAGATCATCTGGCGCGCCGCCTCGGCCACGTACTCGGCGTGAACGACCACTTCAGGTGCGGCGCGGTACTTCAGTTGCTGCGCGCGTGCCGCATCGTGCTGCTCCGGCGTGATGAAGCCGTTCTCCAGCATGCGGTCGATGATGTAGAGCTGGCGCTGCGTCGCGCGCTTCGGGTTGACGATCGGGTTGTAGGCCGACGGCGCCTTCGGCAGGCCGGCCAGCAT
>NZ_JBFUFP010000533.1:0-3703 GCF_056403375.1 Rhizobacter sp. P2_H2 | reverse complement strand
GTACAGGCCCGCGAGCAGCAGCACCAGCGCGATCAGCCCGGAAAGCAGCGCCGCGGCCGCTTCCGCCGCATCGCCGAAGGCCGGCAGGCCGCCGAGGCGCGCCAGCACGATCGGCAGCAAGAGCCCGAACAGGTTCAGGCAGTAACACAGCTTGAGCAGGAATGTGGCCCGTTTCATGTGGTCTGGATCTTCTGAAGTGAAACGCCTCCCCGGCGCATGAACGGCGAAGTCTAGCGAGCGGGCGCGATGCGGTCGCGCGCGGCGCGCCCCCCCTGTTGGGGGGTGTGTCGGTTCGCTGCGACGAGAATGGCCGTTTTTGCCCCGACGACGGAGGATTTCCCGATGCCCCACCGCCACCTCGACACCCGCAAGCGCTGGCTGGCGCTCGCCGTGCTGTGCCTGGGCGTGCTGATGATCGTGCTGGACACGACCATCGTGAACGTCGCGCTGCCGTCGATCCGCAGCGACCTCGGCTTCTCGGAAACCTCGCTGGTGTGGGTGGTGAACGCCTACATGCTGACCTTCGGCGGCTTCCTGCTGCTCGGCGGGCGGCTCGGCGACCTGTACGGCCAGCGCCGGCTGTTCCTGCTCGGCATCGCCGGCTTCACGCTCGCGTCGCTCGGCTGCGGCCTCGCGCAGTCGCAGGCGGTGCTGATCGTCGCGCGCGCGGTGCAGGGGCTGGCCGGCGCGGTGGTGTCGGCGATCTCGCTGTCGCTGATCATGAACCTCTTCACCGAGCCGGCCGAGCGCGCGAAGGCGATGGGCGTCTACGGCTTCGTCTGCGCCGGCGGCGGCAGCATCGGCGTGCTGCTCGGCGGCTTGTTGACCGGCGCACTGAGCTGGCACTGGATCTTCCTCGTCAACCTGCCGATCGGCATCGCGGTGGCGGCACTGTGCGGGGTGCTGCTGCCGGCCACGCCACCGGCGGCGCATGGCGCGAAGCTCGACGTGGCGGGTGCGGCGACGATCACCATCGCGCTGATGCTGGCGGTGTACGCCATCGTCAACGGCAACGAGGCCGGCTGGCTGTCGGCGCAGACGCTCGGCCTGCTGGGCGGYGCCATCGTGCTGCTCGGCGCGTTCTTCACGATCGAGTCGCGCGTGGCCGAGCCGCTGGTGCCGCTGTCGCTGTTCCGGCTGCGCAACCTGTCGACCGCCAACATCGTCGGCGTGCTGTGGGCAGCCGGCATGTTCGCGTGGTTCTTCATCTCGGCGCTGTACCTGCAGCTGGTGCTCGGCTACACGCCGATGCAGGTCGGGCTCGCGTTCCTGCCGTCCAACCTGATCATGGCGGCGTTCTCGCTCGGGTTGTCGGCCAAGCTGGTGATGCGGTTCGGGCTGAAGAAGCCGCTGGCCGGCGGGCTGCTGGTGGCGGCGCTCGGGCTCGCGCTGTTCGCGCGCGCACCGGTCGACGGGAATTTCTGGATCGACGTGCTGCCGAGCATGCTGCTGCTGGGCGTTGGTGCCGGGGTCGCGTTCAACCCGCTGCTGCTGGCCGCGATGAGCGAGGTGCAACCGCAGGATTCAGGGCTCGCCTCCGGCATCGTCAACACCGCGTTCATGATGGGCGGCGCGCTCGGGCTGGCGGTGCTGGCCAGCCTGGCTGCGGCGCACAGCGGCGCACAGGTGTCAGCGGGCGCGGACCCGAAGGGCGCGCTCACCGCCGGCTACCACCTCGCGTTCCTGATCGGCGCGGTGTTCGCGGCAGCCGGCGGATTGCTCGGCGCCGCGCGGTTCACCGCGGTTCGCGCATCAGCCGGCGAGCAGCCCGCGCACGCGGCTTAGCTGGTGCACTCGAGCTGCAGCGACTGGATGTGGCCGCCGACGCCGAGCTTGGTGATCAGGCCCCCTTCGCGGCTGTTGGGACCGAAGGCGACGGAGCGATCCTTGAACATCGCGTGCTCGTAGACGCGCAGCGTGGCCTTCGGGCCGGTCACCAGGCTGTCGATCTCCTTCTTGAGCTGCCGGCCGTTCATCTTGTCGGCGCTGTCGAGCGAGACCGGTCCGACCAGCGTAGCGACCTCGCCCTTGAAGTTGCGTTCGCCGTAGAACTGGGCCCAGCAGCCGGATTCCAGCGCGGGGCTCGAGATCTCGACCGGCACCTGCACGATGACGGGCTGCGGGCGCGTGTCGCCGGTGGCGGTCTGCAGGTTGCTCGGCGTGGAGCTGCAGCCGGCGGCGATGAAGGCGGTGAGGACGGCAAGCGGGACGAGCGTGGTGAAGCGGTTCATGCGATTCCTCGTGAAGGTGTCGCGGCCCCGCCCTCGGGGCCGACTCTTCGACGATGATCGATGCGGCTTGGCGGCCCGTCGATCGGAGGCGGCCGCTACCCGCTGTAGGCGGCCATCACCTCCTCACCGGGCCGCGTCGTCCTTCAGCTGCGGCAGCGCCGAGCCGCCCGCCGACGTCAGCAAGCCCGCCTGCGAATACACCATCAGCTTCTCGCGCGTGTCGGCGATGTCGAGGTTGCGCATCGTCAGCTGGCCGATGCGGTCGAGCGGCGAGAACGGCGCGTTCTCGACCTTCTCCATCGACAGCCGCTCCGGCGCGTAGGTCAGGTTCGGGCTCTCGGTGTTGAGGATCGAGTAGTCGTTGCCGCGGCGCAGTTCGACCGTCACCTCGCCGGTGACGGCACGCGCCACCCAGCGCTGCGCCGTCTCGCGCAGCATGATGGCCTGCGGGTCGAACCAGCGGCCCTGGTACAGCAGGCGGCCGAGCTTCAGGCCGTTCATGCGGTACTGCTCGATGGTGTCTTCGTTGTGGATGCCGGTCACGAGGCGCTCGTAGGCGATGWRCAGCAGCGCMAGGCCCGGCGCCTCGTAGATGCCGCGGCTCTTCGCYTCGATGATGCGGTTYTCGATCTGGTCGCTCATGCCCAGGCCGTGCCGCCCGCCGATGCGGTTGGCCTCGAGGAACAGCGCCACCGGGTCGGTGAAGCCCTGCCCGTTCAGCGCGACCGGGCGGCCCTCTTCGAAGCGGACGGTCACCTCCTCGGCCTTCACCGCCACGTCGTCGCGCCAGAAGGCCACGCCCATGATCGGGTTGACGATGCGGATGCCGCTGTTCAGGTGCTCCAGGTCCTTCGCCTCGTGCGTGGCGCCGAGCATGTTGGAGTCGGTGGAGTAGGCCTTCTCGGCCGACATCTTGTAGCCGAAGCCGGCCTTCGTCATGAAGGCCGACATCTCGRCGCGGCCGCCCAGTTCGTCGATGAACAGCTGGTCGAGCCAGGGCTTGTAGATCTTCAGGTTCGGGTTGGTCAGCAGGCCGTAGCGGTAGAAGCGCTCGATGTCGTTGCCCTTGAAGGTGCTGCCGTCGCCCCAGATGTTGACGTCGTCCTCCTTCATTGCGGCGACCAGCATCGTGCCGGTGACCGCACGCCCGAGCGGCGTGGTGTTGAAGTAGGTGATGCCGGCGGTGGAGATGTGGAAGGCGCCGGCCTGCAGCGCGGCGATGCCTTCATTGGCCAGCTGCAGCCGGCAGTCGACCAGGCGGGCCTTCTCGGCGCCGTACAGCATCGCCTTGCGCGGGATCTCGTCGTAGTCCGGCTCGTCGGGCTGGCCGAGGTTGGCGGTGTAGGCATAGGGCAAGGCGCCCTTGAGCTTCATCCAGTGCAGCGCGGCGCTGGTGTCCAGGCCGCCGGAGAAGGCGATGCCGACTTTCTGCCCGAGGGGCAGGTTCTGGAGGATGGTGGCCATCTGGGGTC
>NZ_JBFUFP010000532.1:0-3715 GCF_056403375.1 Rhizobacter sp. P2_H2 | reverse complement strand
GCCAGGTGGTGATGACGCCGCTGGCCTGCGCGGTCACGGCGGCATCGGCCGTCGCGTTGGCGTCGGGGTCGGTGCCGTATTCGTGGATGCGGCCGTCCTTGGTCCACACCTTGAAGTACGTCGGTGAACCAGCCCCTGTGCCGTAGGCGCGAATGCGCGCATACGTGTCCTTCTCGGTGCGGTACTCGCGCAGCAGGCCGCTGCCGCCGGCGCTGTCGTTGGTCTGCGGGAACGGCAGCGGAACGCCCGCCGCATCGGTCTGGATCAGGCGCTGGCCATCCAGGCACAGCTTGTCGGCCGCGCTGTTGTCGACGCCTCGCACACGCCCGTCGGTGGACAGGTTGTCGGCGCAGCGCGCGATGGCCGAGATGCCTTGCAGAGACCACCCGTGCCCGAGCGGCCCGCTGCCTTCGCCGCCATAGGCCAGGCTGATGCTCGGCGTCATGCCGGCCACGCCCGGCGGCACGGCGATCGAATGCTGATAGCCCGGCTGGCCGCCATTGCCGACCACCAGCTGAGCCGATGCACCCGGCGACAGGCCAGCCAACGCCAGCGCACCCAGGCACGACACCACCAAGCCGCGGGCACGCCGCGACGCAACCAAGATCAGTTCCAAGACAGTCCTCCAGCGCACGGTCGTCGACCGGCGCAATCCAATGACGGGGTCAGGTGTTGTGTCGCCTTCGGCCCAGTGGGGCGCTGGCAACCCGCGCGGCAGTGGTCTGCCGCTGCGGTGCGCGCAGTCTAGCGATGCGCGCGGGGATTTTTCACGACAGGCCGAGCAAATTCATCAACCTTGAGGAGGTCCATTCGTACCTCCCCCGCTGCGAATTCCCGCTCAGCCTTCCTTCACGCAATCCACGTGGTACGTCCGCGACCCCTCGCCGCTGTCATGCTCCACCAGCCCGTGGACATCGGTGTCGAAGCCCGGGAACTTGGCGTTGAACGCGCGCGTGAATTTCAGGTAGTCGACGATCTTCTTGTTGAAGCGCTCGCCCGGGATCAAGAGCGGGATGCCCGGCGGGTACGGTGTCAGCAGCGAGGTGGTGACGCGGCCTTCCAGGTCGTCGATCGCCACGCGCTCGGTGTCGCGGTGCGCGATGCGCGCGAACGCATCGGTGGGCTTCATCGCCGGCTGCAGGTCGGACAAATACATCTCGGTGGTCAGCCGCGCGATGTCGCCCTTCGCGTACATCTCGTGGATGGCCTGGCTCAGGTCCTGCAGCCCCATGCGCTCGTAGCGCGGCTGCTTGGCCACGAACTCCGGCAGCACGCGCCACAGCGGCGCGTTGCGGTCGTAGTCGTCCTTGAACTGCTGCAGCGCGGTCAGCAGCGTGTTCCAGCGGCCCTTCGTGATGCCGATCGTGAACATGATGAAGAACGAGTACAGCCCCGTCTTCTCGACCACCACGCCGTGCTCGGCCAGGAACTTGGTGACGATGGACGCCGGAATGCCGGTCTTGGCGAACTTGCCCGACACATCGAGCCCCGGCGTGATCAGCGTGCACTTGATCGGGTCGAGCAGGTTGAAGCCGCCCGCCAGGTCACCGAAGCCGTGCCACTTCTCGCCGGCCTTCAGCACCCAGTCGCTGCTCTTGCCGATGCCTTCGGCCGCGATCTTGTCCGGGCCCCAGACCTTGAACCACCAGTCCTTGCCGTACTCCTTGTCGACCTTGCGCATCGCGCGGCGGAAGTCCATCGATTCGGCGATGCTCTCTTCCACCAGCGCGCGCCCGCCCGGCGCCTCCATCATCGCCGCGGCCACGTCGCAGCTCGCGATGATCGCGTACTGCGGGCTGGTCGACGTGTGCATCAGGTAGGCCTCGTTGAAGAGGTGCGTGTCGAGCTTGCGGTGCTGCGCGTCCTGCACCAGCACCTGCGAGGCCTGGCTGATGCCGGCCAGCAGCTTGTGCGTGGACTGCGTCGCGTAGACGATCTGGTCCTTCGGGCGCGGGCGGTTGCGGCCCATCGAATGGTATTCGCCGTAGAACTCGTGGAAGGCGGCGTGCGGCAGCCAGGCCTCGTCGAAATGCAGCGTGTCGATGTAGCCGTCGAGCGATTTCTTGATGCTCTCGGTGTTGTAGAGCACGCCGTCGTACGTGCTCTGCGTCAGCGTCAGGATGCGCGGCTTGACCTTCTTCGCGTCGACGCCGGCCAGCAGCGGGTTCTTCGCGATCTTGCGCTGGATGGCGGCCGGCGAGAACTCGGCCTCGGGGATCGGGCCGATGATGCCGTAGTGGTTGCGCGTGGGCGGCAGGAACACCGGCACCGCGCCCGTCATGATGATCGAGTGCAGGATCGACTTGTGGCAGTTGCGGTCGACCACCACCACGTCGCCCGGCGCCACATTGTGGTGCCACACCATCTTGTTGCTGGTGCTGGTGCCGTTGGTGACGAAGAAGCAGTGGTCGGCGTTGAAGATGCGCGCCGCGTTGCGCTCGCTCTCGGCGATCGGACCGGTGTGGTCGAGCAGCTGGCCGAGCTCGTCGACGCTGTTGCACACGTCGGCGCGCAGCATGTTCTCGCCGAAGAACTGGTGGAACATGCGCCCGACCGGGCTCTTCAGGAACGCGACGCCGCCCGAGTGGCCGGGGCAATGCCACGAGTACGAGCCGTCCTGCGCGTAGTCGACCAGCGCGCGGAAGAACGGCGGCGCCAGGCCGTCCATGTACGACTTGGCTTCGCGGATGATGTGGCGGGCCACGAACTCCGGCGTGTCCTCGAACATGTGGATGAAGCCGTGCAGCTCGCGCAGCACGTCGTTGGGCAGGTGCTGCGAGGTGCGCGTCTCGCCATACAGGTAGATCGGGATCTCGGCGTTCTTGAAGCGGATCTCCTGAATGAACTTGCGCAGGTTCAGCACCACCGGGTCGAGCTCGGGGCCTTGCGTGAACTCGTTGTCGTCGATCGACAGGATGAAGGCGCTGGCGCGGCTTTGCTGCTGCGCGAATTGCGACAGGTCGCCGTAGCTGGTGGCGCCCAGCACCTCGAAGCCCTCTTTCTCGATGGCCGCGGCCAGCGCCCGGATTCCCAGGCCCGAGGTGTTCTCGGAGCGGAAGTCTTCGTCGATGATGACGATCGGAAAGTTGAAACGGAGCATGGCCACCTCTGGAGGGCAACGGAATGAAGGCGCGAAGTGTAGGGCCGATCGATGACAGGCGCGGGGTGCGCCTTACACTGCCGACCTGCGTGCGGGGTGGACGCAACAGACGCTCAAACGAGGAGAGCCCGTGGACATGAGCCCGTCAACGTTCTGGTGGGTGGCGGCCGGGGTGGCGGTGGCCGCCGAGCTGGCCACCGGCACCTTCTACCTGCTGATGTTCGCGCTCGGCCTGGCGGCCGCGGCGATTGCCGCGCTGCTGGGCTTCAAGCTGCCCGGCCAGCTGGTGATGGCGGCCCTGGTGGGCGGCGGCGCGGTGGCGCTGTGGCATTGGCGCCGCCTGCAGCACCCGCCGGCCGGCCCGGTGCGCGAGAACCGCGACGTCAACATCGACATCGGCGAGCACGTGACCGTGGCGGCCTGGGCCGACGACCGCACCGCCCGCGTGCCCTACCGCGGCTCCACCTGGACCGCGCGCCTCGCCCCCGGTGCGCCGGCGCAGCCGGGCGAGCACGTGGTGCAGGCGGTGGAAGGCAACTGGCTGGTGCTGGTGCCCGCCGCCGGCCGTTGACTCCTCGAGCTGCCGATCCCCCTTCCCTGCTCCCTTCCCTGTTG
>NZ_JBFUFP010000531.1:0-3732 GCF_056403375.1 Rhizobacter sp. P2_H2 | reverse complement strand
GCCGAGGAGGGCGCGCGCCTGCTGGCCGCCGAATGGGCGCTCGACGACCGCGATGCGGCGCGTGCGCTCGAGCTGCTGGGCGAACTGCCGCCCGGGGTCGCGCGCCGCACGCATGCGCTGCGCCTGCGCCTGCAGGCCACGCGGCTGGCCCGCCAGCCGCACGAGGCGCTGAAGACCGCGCGCCTGCTGGCCAAGCACCAGGCGTTCTCGAAGGATGCGGCACAAGGCCTGCTGCGCTCGCTCGCGTTCGAGTCGCTCGATGGCGCGCGCGATGCCGACCAGGTGCGGCGCGTGTGGCTGTCGCTCGAGGCGGTCGACCGGCGCGACCCTTTCGTCGCGGCGCGCACCGCGACGCGGCTGTCGAAGTTCGGCGCGCAGGCGGATGCGCGCAACGCGCTGCGGCCGTTCTGGGAGCGGCTGGGCGAGCTGGGCATCGACGAGCGCTGTGCGCTGGCCGAGGCGCTGGTCGCGTCGATCGACGGCATCGGAGCCGACTGGCTGCCGCGGCTGGAAGCCTCGCTGCAGGCCTTCCCGCGCGAGCCGGCGCTGGCGCATGCGGTGGGCCGCGCCCTGGCGCAGCGCGAGCTGTGGGGCAAGGCGCGGCTGCTGCTGCAGCAGGCCGCCGATGCCGAAGAGCTGCCACTGGCCGCGCGCCGCGACGCCTGGGTGCTGCTCGCGCACCTGGCCGAGCAGCAGGGCGATGTCGAGCGCACGGCCGATTGCTATCGACAGGCTGCAACGGTCGCGGGAATCTGAAAAAAGCCTGCTATACTGCGAGGCTCAGCGGCTGTAGCTCAGTTGGATAGAGTACTTGGCTACGAACCAAGGGGTCGTGGGTTCGAATCCTGCCAGCCGCACCAAAAACAAGAAATGGAACAACGGGTTAGATGCTCAGGCGTCTAGCCCGTTTTTTCTTGCCGGCTTTTTCCGTTCAGCCGTTGCGAAACAGGAAGCTGTAGGCATTGAGCGCCGGCACGCCGCCCAGGTGCGCGTACAGCACCTTCGATCCTTCAGGGAACTCGCCCTGGCGCACCATCTCGATCATCGCGTGCATCGACTTGCCCTCGTAGACGGGGTCGGTGAGCATGCCTTCCTGGCGCGCGCACAGGCGAATCGCTTCCAGGGTGCCCTCGCTCGGCAACCCGTACTCGGGCCCGCCGAAGCGCGTGTCCAGCACCACGTCCTGGTCGGTGATGGCCCGGCCCAGCGCCACCAGTTCGGCCGTGTTCTGCGCGATGCGCAGGATCTGCGCGCGGGTCTGTGCCGGCTTGGCCGACGCATCGATGCCGATGACGCGGTCGGCACGGCCGTCGGCGGCAAAGCCGACCACCATGCCGGCTTGCGTACTGCCCGTGACCGAGCAGACGACGATGTAGTCGAACCTGAAGCCGAGTGAGGCTTCCTGGGCGCGCACTTCCTCCGCGAACCCGACGAATCCCAGCCCGCCCAGCCGGTGCTCCGAGCAACCGGCCGGGATCGGGAAGGGCTTGCCGCCGGCACGCCTCACATCGTCCAGCGCCTGCTGCCAACTTGGGCGGATGCCGATGTCGAATCCGGCCGCGTCGAGCCGCACGTCGGCGCCCAGGATGCGCGACATCTCGATGTTGCCGACGCGGTCGTAGACGGCATCCGAATAGTTGACCCAGTTTTCCTGCACCAGCACGCACTTCATCCCGA
Source organism: Rhizobacter sp. P2_H2 (assembly GCF_056403375.1). Taxonomy (NCBI): domain Bacteria; kingdom Pseudomonadati; phylum Pseudomonadota; class Betaproteobacteria; order Burkholderiales; family Sphaerotilaceae; genus Rhizobacter; species Rhizobacter sp. P2_H2. Next base: position 2,055 of record NZ_JBFUFP010000531.1, on the reverse strand, counting down.
GGTGGGCCGCCACCGCGGCGACCTGGCGCGTCTGGTTCGACTGGATGCCGCCGATCGAGACCAGCGTGTCGCACTGTTCTGCGAGTGCTTCGGGGATCAGGTATTCGAGCTTGCGGGTCTTGTTGCCACCGAACGCCAGGCCGCTGTTGCAGTCCTCCCGTTTGGCAAACAGTTCGACCTTTCCACCGAGATGCGCACTCAGCCGCTTCAGGGGGTGAATGGGCGAAGGACCGAAGGTCAGCGCGTGGCGTGGGAAGCGATTCAGGTTCATGGCCGGAGTCCGGTGAAGTTCGACGTGCCGACATCGTAGGAACAATGGCCGTTCACAGGGTTGCAAATGAGGTCGCCTCGAAGCACCATTGATGGTCAATGGGTCGCCACTACCTGATTTACTTGCGCAGGAAGAAGAATGAACGCAACAAAGATTCGATCGACCAAGGGCGCTGCCAACCCGGTCCAGGCCCCGGGGCCGGCCGCCGATCTCGACCGCACCGACAAGTTGATTCTTCGGGCGCTTCAGCGAGATGCGTCGATATCGAACGTCGCGCTGGCTCGCATGGTGAACCTGAGTGCGCCCGMCTGCCTGCGTCGCGTCGACCGGTTGAAGAAGCTGGGCTTGATCACCGGCATCGTCGCGCTGCTGAGCCCGCGGGCGCTCGATGCGGGGATGACCGTGATGATCGGCGTGGTGCTCGACCGGTCGACGCCCGACTCGTTCGCGAAGTTCGAGAAGGCGGTCGCCAAGGTGTCCGGATGCATGGAGTGCCATGTCATCACCGGCGAGTTCGACTACTTCATGATCGTGCGAACCCGCGACAACGAAAGCTTCAACCGCCTGCATGCCGAGCAACTGCTGCAACTGCCCGGCGTGCGCCAGGTGCGCTCGTTCATCGGGCTCAAGCAGGTGTTGTCGACGACGCAGATTCCGATCTGATTGCCGCCCACGACTAGCGCTTCGCCTGGATCCCGCGCAGCTTCACCGCGTCGGACGCGATCGCGGCAAGCTCCAGCAAGGTCTTGCGCTGCGTCCTGTCCAGTTGCCGCGGGCGGTAGTCGATGACGCAGATGGAACCCAGCGCGAATCCATCCGGGTCGTAGACCGGCGCACCGGCATAGAACCGGAAGTGCGGCGCGCCCGCCACGGCCGGGTTGCCGGTGAAGCTCTCGTGCTTCGCCAGGTTCCTGATCTCCAGGACGTCCCGCTGCAGCACGGTGTGGTTGCAGAAGGCCCAGCTTCTCGGGGTGTCGGGCATCTCCAGTCCTTGCCGCGATTTGAACCACTGGCGCTCTGCGGTCAGGATCGTCATCAGCGCGATGGGGCTCTTCAGGTCATTCGCCGCGAGCCACGTCACCCTGTCGAATGGCGCTTCTGAAGGGGTGTCGACAAGGCGTGAGCGTTGCACGGCCTGCAGCCGGCTGCCCTCGTTCGGAGCGACCGGGAATCCGCTGCTGGCGATGTCGATGGCCGGACCCTCGTCCTGCGCAAGCTTCGTCAGCAGGTCCTCCAGATGGTCGAGCGAAATCTCGCGCACGCGTACCGCCGGCGCCGATGCGCCGCGCCGCGCGGAGGGCGCGATGGCAACGAGCTCCGCATCCTTGAAGCGGCCGTCGTTCGCCAGCGTCTCCAGCAGCCCGAGGCCCTGGCTTCCCCAGGCCTCCAGGTCGACGACGACGGCGGCAGGAAGGCGCCCCGCGACGGCCGCAGCCGCGGACCAGGTGCTCATCTGGAACTGAGGGGACACATGCCCGACCCGCTCGAGCACGGCCTCGAACCGTGGCCGACGGCTTTCGTTCGTGACCACGAGCACCGTTGCGGAGTGCGCGCGCCCTTGAGGCCTGCTGCCCGGCAACAGCGCTTCTACGTCGGAGCGATGGACCCGGCGATGGCCGCCCGGCGTCTTCCATGACGGAAGTCCGCCCCCCTCGATCAGGAGTTGCGTGGTGCGAACCGAGATGCCCAGAAGCTTGGCTGCTTCCGTCGTGGTCAGGACGTCGTCTTCCATGGAGGGTGGGGTGGCGGGATCGATGGGGACGGCAGCGTCACAGGCAAGGCGC
>NZ_JBFUFP010000530.1:0-3736 GCF_056403375.1 Rhizobacter sp. P2_H2 | reverse complement strand
TCGGACCCTTGATCCGTCGAGGACCCGCCGCATCCGGCCAGCACGGCCGTCACGCAGAACGCGCCCAACACCTTGTGAAACCAACTCATCGAATAGCTCCTCTAGCCAACCTTCAACGCCGGGCCAATCCCTGCGCCCGTCGATCGGGCATCCCTGTTTCGACGGCTGGGACGAATCATTGAACGACCAGAGGTGTCGCCTGTTACGGGAGGTCAGATCAAGGTCTTGGCTTTTTGCAAGTGCCGGAAGCGAGGCGGCACCCCCTCGTTCATGGGGGTGGTAGAGGGGGATCGGGCGATCCATCGGAAAAATCGATGGGGCGGATCAGGGTTTATCCGACGTGCAACCTGTTTCAGGTCTTGTTACAGACTTGTAGGCGTTCGCTACAAAACGGCCATCGGCTGTCGATAAGTCATTGATTGCGCACGGGAAATAGCAAGGTGTTTTCCTGCCAATCCGAGCGATTGGAACGCCTGCCTCGGCGAAGAAAGGAGGCGTTCGGGCGCCTATTGCGGCGACTGCTTCGCGGCCGGTGTATCGGCTTTTGGTTTGTCGGTGCGTTGCGCCGAATCCACATCGGGGGCCGGCGGGGTCGACGGTGCGGTCRATTCCTGCTGCGCCAGGCGGCTCAGGCGGCGCCCGGCCTCGCTGTCCGGTGCCAGCCGCAGACCCAGGTGCACCTTGTGCTGCGCCCGCGAGGCGTCCGGCGGGTAGTACGACACCGACAGCTCCAGCCCGCCCGGGCACAGCAGCTTCAGCAGGTCGTTCATGAAGGACGGGCTCTTCGGGCACTTGTCGCCGTAGGCGACGGCGATCAGCGCCGACTGGCGGGCCGCGAAGGCGCGCGCCTGGGTCTCGTCGGGGAAATCGGCGACGCCGTGCACGCTGATCAGCGTCAGGCTCTTCGGCGTCGCGAGCAGCTCGATGGCCTTGAAGTCGGGCGCCTTGTCGGGCTTGTCGATCATCATCTCGACCATCGGCGAGACGCGTGTGCGCTGCTGGGTCAGCTCGCTGATGGTGTACGGCGCACCGAGCTTGTAGCCGAACAGGTCGCCTTCCGGCGGGCCGGCTTGCACGGTGGTGCACGCGAGCGCGGCGCACGACGCGGCCAGTGCGCGGGTCAGGGAATGGTGTTTGCGGGACATGCCGTCTGACTATATCTGCGGCGAATGGCGGCTCTTGCCGCGGCGCGATGGGCAAAAAAAAGCAGCACCGTCGTGCTGCTTCGTTCTTGCTGCCTGTCTCTTGCCACGGATGATCGGACTGGTGGGCGGTGCAGGGTTCGAACCTGCGACTTCCACCGTGTGAAGGTGGCACTCTACCGCTGAGTTAACCGCCCGAGTGTCTTGCGATCACCGGCTTCGCGTTTTCAACATGGCTGCCTTGTCGCGAAGCCCTGGATTATGCCACAAGCTGGCGCCACCCCGTCTTGCCGCCGGAGGCCTTGTCGAGATCGGCGAGCTGCTTCGCGTGTGCCGCCAGCTCTTCGTCGTTCGCGACGATGACCGGCAGGTCGAAGACGCTGAAGTCGATCGCCGCGACGACGATGTCGTGCGACGACGTGCCGCCCGCATCGATCACCAGCGAGTTCTGCCCGCGCGTCATGTTGATGTAGACCTCGGCCAGCAGGCCGGCATCGAGCAGCGCGCCGTGCAGCGAGCGGTTGGAGTTGTCGACCTCCAGCCGCTTGCACAGCGCATCGAGCGAATTCGACTTGCCGGGGAACATCTCGCGCGCCATCAGCAGGCTGTCGCTGACGCCCGCCACGCACTCCGCGAACGGCCGGCGGCCGAGCCGGCGCAGCTCGGCATTCATGAAGCCGACGTCGAAGCCGGCGTTGTGGATGACGATCTCGGCGCCCGCCAGGAAATCCATCAGCTCGTCGGCGATCGCGGCGAACAGCGGCTTGTCGGCCAGGAACTCGTCGGTCAGCCCGTGGATCTTCACCGCATCTTCATGGCTCGAGCGCTGCGGGTTGACGTAGAAGTGCTTGTTGTTGCCGGTCAGGCGCCGGTTCACCATCTCGACGCAGCCGATCTCGATGATGCGGTCGCCCGACTCCGGGCTCAGGCCGGTGGTCTCGGTGTCGAAGAAGACCTGCCTCATGCCGCCACCTTCTCGCCGGCCGGAAAGCCGCGCCGCGCCGACCAGGCGCACAGCACGATGCCCGCGAGGATCATCGGCACGCACAGCCACTGGCCCATGCTCATGCCGAGCGCGAGGTAGCCGAGGAACGCGTCGGGTTCGCGGAAGAACTCCGCGGTGAAACGGCACAGCCCGTAGCCGATCAGGAACGCGCCCGACACCTGGCCCATCGGCCGCGGCTTGCGCGAGAACCACCACAGGAAGCCGAACAGCAGCAGGCCTTCCATGCCGAACTGGTACAGCTGCGACGGGTGCCGCGGCTCGTCGCCTGCGCCTGAGAACACCATGCCCCACGGCAGGTCCGGCGACGTGACGCGGCCCCACAGTTCGCCGTTGATGAAGTTGCCGATGCGCCCGGACGCGAGCCCGGTCGGCACGCACGGCGCGATCAGGTCGGTGACCTGCCAGAACGGCCGCTTGCGCAGCCAGGCGAACACGCCCATCGCCGCGATCACGCCCAGCAGCCCGCCGTGGAAGGCCATGCCGCCCTTCCAGACCGCGAAGATCTCGAGTGGATGGCCGGCGTAGTGGCCGGGCTTGTAGAACAGCACGTAGCCGAGCCGGCCGCCGATCACGACGCCCAGCACGCCGTAGAACAGCAGGTCCTCGACATCGCGGCGCGTCCAGCCGGCCTGCGCGAACTGCGTCTGCCGCACGCGGATCGACGCGAGCCACAGGAACAGCCCGAAGGCGACCAGGTAGGTGATGCCGTACCAGTGGATGGCCAGCGGGCCGATCTGCAGCGCGACGGGATCGATTTTCGGGTGAACGAGCATGGGTGTGGAGGGCCAGGGCAATGCGGAAGCAGGCGAACGATACCCCAGCTCAGGTCGCCAGCGAGGTGCGCACGAAGCGAACGAAGCGCTCGACCACCGGCCCGGCATCGCGCGGCCACACCAGGCTGGTCTCGGAGCGTGGCGCCGCGCCGCCCGACGCCGCCAGCGACGGCGGCAGCTGCCGGTAGCTGACACCATCGCGCCGCAGCTGGGTCACCGATTCGGGCACCCAGGCGAGGCCGAGCCCGGCCGACACCAGGTTGACGATGGTCTGCATCTGGATCGCCTCCTGCCCGATCACCGGCGTCGCGCCGTGCCGGTGGTAGAACGCGAACACCGCGTCGTGGATCGACGGCGCGATCGTCCGCGGGAAGATGATCAGCGGCTGCGCCAGCAAGGCCGGCAGCGACAGCCGCCGCGCGCCCGCCAGCGGCGAGGCGGCCGGCAGCGCCAGCACCAGCGGCTCGGTGCCGAGCGACAGGTGCTCGAGCGCCGGCGCCGGCAGCATGCCGGGCGCGTGCAGCACGAAGCCGGCGTCGGCCTCGCCCTGGGCGAGTGCTGCGAGCTGCACGTCGGTGGTGGCTTCGCGCAGCACGACGTGGATGCCCGGCTCGGCCAGCCGGAAATCGCGCAGCCAGCCCGGCAGCAGCCCGAAGCCCACCGTCGAGACGAAGCCGAGCCGCAGCCGCCCGACCGCCCCGCTGCCCGCGCCGCTGGCCACCGCCCCCAGGGCGGCCGCCTGCTGCAGCAGCTGGCGCACCGGCGACACCAGCGCCTCGCCGGCCGGCGTCAACGCGACGCGGCGCCGCGTGCGG
>NZ_JBFUFP010000529.1:0-3738 GCF_056403375.1 Rhizobacter sp. P2_H2 | reverse complement strand
GCGCACCAGCCCTGCAAGGGATGCTGCACCAGACTTCGGCACATCCGACCCACCCAACCCGACGGCAGGTCCGTCGGCATTGTCGCCGTGGGCAGATCGTCTACGCCAGCCCTGGAAAACACCGCGCTGCCGGAGCCCGTCATGCGGCTGTTGCCGAAGCGGGCCTCGAGCAGACGGGCGGCTTGCGCCACTTCGGAGCACTGGTTCTCGGCAGGCGGCTGCAAATCGTTGCGACCGAACCCTTCGAGAAGACTTTGCATACCGCCGTCCTCAAGGAAGCCTGCGACTATAGCAGCTTCTGTGTTGCGAACCAACAGGGGGCTGAGAAAGATGCCACGGGTTTCGATGCTCGCGGCCGGTTTGACGACCGCCAGCCATTGTGCGGGCAGCTCCAGCGGGGTCAGTTTCTCGCCGATGCCCTCGACCCAGGCGCTGCCCTTTCCAGAGTTCGCCAGGAAGAACGGCACGTCGGCCCCCAGCGTCAGGCCGAGCGCCATCAGCTTCTCGCGTGGCCAGTCGAGCTGCCACAGCCGGTTCAGCGCGAGCAGCGTGCTGGCCGCGTCCGAGCTGCCGCCGCCCATGCCGGCGCCCCACGGCACCTGCTTGTCGATCGAGATGTCGGCGCCGAGCGAGGTGCCCGATGCCGCCTGCAGGGCACGCGCCGCGCGCAGGCACAGGTCGTCGGCCGGCAGCGCAGCCGTCAAGTCATGGCGGGCGAGCCGGCCATCGCGGCGCAGTTCGAAGTGCAGCGTGTCGGCCCAGTCAATCAGCACGAAGACCGATTGCAGCAGGTGGTAGCCGTCGGCGCGCCGGCCGACGATGTGCAGGAACAGGTTCAGCTTGGCCGGCGCGGCCACGTCGTACAAGGCGGTCAGGCTCATCGGGCGGGAAGCGGTGTCAGGGGCGGTCGATGCGGGCGCGCACGACGACGGCGGGCGCCTGCGCGCGTTGCGCGCGTTGGGCGATTACCCAGCCTTCGTCGAAGCGGGCCAGGTTCACGTCCCAGCCCAGTTGCTGGAAGCCGGCGTCGGCCGGCGGCACGGCCGGGCGGCTCGGCGCGCCGGCCCAGACGCGGCCGCGCAGCCAGTCGAACAGCGCGACGATCGGCAGGCTCTCGCCGAGCATGTCCTGCGTCAGCGAATCGAGGTCGGGGTAGGCGCGCTGTTCGCCGCCGGTGGTCAGCAGCGCCTGGCGTCCGGACCACCGGGCCTGCGCGATCGTCGTGCCGAGCGGCGTCGACAGGTCGAGCCGGCCGTCCTGCGGCGTGCCCTGCAGCTCGAAGCTGGCGCTGACCGAGCGCGCCGCGGTCGACGGCGTCGCATCGACCTTCACCGACATCCGCCCCGACAGCGTCTCGGGCGAGGCGGTCGGCGTGACCGGCTGCAGCGTCGCGCAGCCAGCCAGCATCACGCCGGCCAGCAGCGCTGCCAGGGTGCCCAGCTTCACAGGTCGACCCGCAGCCGCGCGAGCGTCTCTTTCAGCACGTCGTTCGCGTTGTCGCGCGTGCGCGCATCGCGCAGCACCTTGCGGGCCTCGTCGCGCTGGCCGCTGATCCACAGCACCTCGCCCAGGTGGGCGGCGATCTCGACATCCGGGCGCGAGCGGTAGGCCTGCTGCAGCAGGCGCAGCGCTTCGCTGCGGTTGCCCAGCCGGTACTCGACCCAGCCCAGGCTGTCGGTGATGAACGGCTCGCCCGGCGCGAGGTCGAGTGCCTTGCGGATCAGGTCGCGCGCCTCGGRCAGGCGCTGGTTGCGCTCGGCGAGCGAGTAGCCCAGCGCGTTGTAGGCGTGGTGGTGATCGGGCTTCAGCTCGATGACGCGGCGCAGCAGGCGCTCCATCTCGTCCATGCGGTTCAGCTTCTCGGCCATCATCGACTGCTCGTACAGCAGGTCGGGATCGTTCGGGAAGCGCTGGTTCGCCTTGGCCAGCACCGTGTTCGCCTCGTTCCATTGCTTCACGTCGCGCAGGATCTGCGCTTCGGCGAGCAGCTTGGAGCGCGCATCTTCGGTCGTCTTCTCGGGGGCGCGGCGGATCAGCTCGCGCGCCTCCTTGACCTTGCCCTGGCGCGCCAGCAGCGACGCGCGCCGGGTCTGCACCTCGAGCGCGCGCTGCGGGCTGTCGACCTTCTTCAGCCAGGCTTCGGCGCCGGCATAGTCGCGCTGCTGCTCGGCGGCCTGCGACAGCAGCAGGTAGGCCTGCACCAGCCCCTGGTCGGCGGTCGGCGGGGCTTCGTCATCGTCATCGTCGCCGCCTGCCACGACCGGCGCCGGCGCTGGCGCCAGGCTGCCGCTGCCGGCGCGCTGCACGTACTGCATCAGCGCGGCCTGGGCTTCCTTCGGGTGGCGCAGTTCCAGGTGCAGCGCGCCGAGCGTGAGCCACGGCGTCGGCAGCTGCGGCTCGGCGCGCGTCACCGCTTCGAGCTGCGGCACCGCATCGGCATAGCGCTGCGCCGAATTCAGCACGCGGGCGTACAGCAGGCGGAACGAGCTGCTCTTCGGCTGGGCCTCGAGGTAGTCGGCGATCAGCGGCTCGACCGGCTGCCCGGCCGTCAGCAGCTCCAGCGCCAGCAGGGCCGGGCCCTCGGCGTCGCGGTCGAGCGCGTGGGCCTGCTGCGCGAGTTCGAAGGCGCGCTTCGCCTCGCCGGCCGCGAGCCAGGCGCGGCCGATCGCGACGCGTGCCGCGGCGCGCGTCTCGGGCGCCGCGAGCGACGGTTCGAGCCAGGTCTGCAGCTGGTTGGCGGTCTGTGTCTTGTCGGGGGCGCGGGCAAACAGCCGCGGCAGCGAGGCGATCAACGCGCCACGCTCGGCGACCGGCGTCGCGGCGAGCATCGCGCGGATCGGCTCCTCCGTCTCGGCCTGCCGGTTCAGCGCGATCAGCAGCCGCACCTGGTAGCCCATCGCCTCGACCGAATCGGGGATCGCGCTGCGCCAGGCCTGTGCGGCCGCCAGCGCCTGGTCGCCGGCACGCGCCTGCAGCGCGACCTCGGTGGCGCGGCGAAACAGCTCGGCGTCTCGCGTCTTGCGGGCCGCGTCGAGCAGCACCTGGTAGGCGGTGCCGACCTCGCCGGCGCGCAGCTCCATCTCGCCGACCAGCAACTGATAGAAGAGCGGCGCGTCGATCGACGAGTTCTCGAAGGGCTCGGGCGGCACGCCGCTGGCGGCGTCGGAGGCCGGCGCGGGCAACGCGTTTTCAGCCTGGGCCAGCCGGTGGGCCTGGGCGCCGGTCATCAGTGCCAGCGCACAGGCCACCGCGAGCGCCGTGCGCGCTGCGTGGGGAACGAGGGAAAGGGCCGGCATGCAATGCTCCTGAAACCGTGGACGATTCTAGGGTCTCGCGAATGTCCACGGAGAAGGGGCACAAGCCCCCGAAGCCGGTCCGACCCGGGTGCGTCGTGATAATTCCCTCCATGCCAGAACTTCCGGAAGTCGAGGTCACCCGACAGAGCTTTGCCGAGCGCATCGCCGGTGCCCGCGTGACCGCCGTGCGCCTGGGCAARCCGCTGCGCTGGCCGCTCGGCCACGAGCCGGCGGCCCTTGTCGGACAGCGCGTCGGCGACGCGACCCGCCGAGGTAAATATTTGTGGCTGCCGTTGTCGGCCGATGTCGGCGCGGCCGGCTCGGGCGCGCTGTCGGGTGGCCTGCTGATGCACCTGGGCATGTCGGGCTCGCTCGCCTTCAGCGACGCGCCCGGGCCGGCCGGCGCCCACGATCACTTCGACCTCGCCACCACGCGCGGCAC
>NZ_JBFUFP010000528.1:0-3740 GCF_056403375.1 Rhizobacter sp. P2_H2 | reverse complement strand
CTGCAGGAGTACGTGGTCGAGGGGCTGGTCGGCGAAGGCGGCTTCGGCATCGTCTACCTGGCGCGCGACACCCAGCTCGGCCGCGTGGTCGCGCTGAAGGAGTACATGCCGGCGACGCTCGCGACGCGCGGCCCTCAGTGCGAGGTCTCGGTGCGCTCGGCGCGCCATCGCGAGACCTTCGAGCTGGGTCTGCGCAGCTTCGTCAACGAGGCGCAGCTGCTGGCCGCGTTCGACCACCCGTCGCTGGTCAAGGTGTACCGCTTCTGGGAACAGCACGGCACCGCCTACATGGTGATGCCGTACTACGAAGGCCCGACGCTGAAGCAGTGGCTGATCGAGCACGGCCGGCCCGACGAGGCGCTGCTGCTCGGCGTGGCGCACCCGCTGATCGACGCGCTGGAGCTGATGCACCACCAGCGCTGCTACCACCGCGACATCGCGCCCGACAACATCCTGCTGCTGAACCAGCAGAGCACGCAGTTCGGCGGCGCGGCGAGCATGCGGCCGGTGCTGCTGGATTTCGGCGCCGCGCGGCGSGTGATCGGCGATGCGACGCAGGCGCTGACGGTGATCCTGAAGGCCGGCTACGCGCCGGTGGAGCAGTACGCCGAATCGAGGGCGATGCGCCAGGGGCCGTGGACCGATGTGTATGCGCTGTGCGCGGTGCTGTATGCCTCGATCACCGGGCGCGCGCCGCTCGCGTCGGTCAGCCGGCTCGTCACCGACGACCTGCAGCCGGCGGTGCAGGCGGGGGCGGGGCGGTATTCGCCGCAGTTCCTGGCCGCCATCGATGCCGGGCTGGCGGTGAAGCCGGACGACCGGCCGCAGGACATGGCGGCGCTGCGGGCCTTGCTGCCGGGTGGGCATGGGCACGGGCTGGGGCATTCGCCGTCGCAACTGCTGGGCAGCTCGACGCGCGGCGGGTTGGCGGTGCCGCCGGACCTCGGCGCGTCGACGGTGGTCACCCCATCGACGCGGCCGGCCGAGCTGATGCCCGATCCGCATGCGAAGCCGCCGTCGCGGGCCGGTGTCTATGCGCTGGCCGGGCTGGTGGTCGCCGCACTGGCCGGGGCGGGCTGGTGGTTCGCCGGCCGTGCACCGGCGCCCGCCGTCGTGGCCGCGGCACCGTCCGCATCGACCGCAGGGGTGACGACTGCCACGGCGCCGTCACCGGCACCGGCCGTCGCCCCCGCGCCGCCGCCAGCCGTGCCGTTCGGCCTGGTCACCGCGCTGCAGGACATCGTGCGCCACGCCGACCCGGTGCTGGGCGTCAACGCACTGGCCGACAAGTCGCAGCTGCGCATCGGCAGCGACCGGCTGCAGTTCCGCGTCAAGTCGTCGGAGGCCGGCTACCTGTACGTGTTCCTGGCCGGCACCGACAAGGCCCACTTCTACCTGCTGTTCCCGAACGAGCTCGACAAGAACAACCGCATCGAGCTGAACCGCGAGGTCGTGCTGCCGCGCGCCGGCTGGCACATCACTGCCGGCGGGCCGCCGGGCACCGACCACATCGTCGCGATGGTGTCGCGCAAGCCGCGCGACATGACCGGCATCGGCGTCAAGAAGGCCGGCGACCAGATCCCCGAGATCGACCTCGGGCTCGCCGAGCAGCTGTGGGCGGCACGCCAGCCGGGCGACAGCCCGTTCGCCGGCAAGCCGGTGTGCGACGCCGGCGAGTCGCCGTGCGATGGCAGCTACGGCGCGACGCTGCTGGTGATCGACGAGGTGAAGCGGTAGCTCGGCCGATCGCGCGCTGCGGGCTCTGCCGGCGTTGAGCGTTCCTGCGATGGCCAGGAAGCTCAGGAAACTGGAGGCGCTGGTCTGCCTTCGTTGAACTGTTCCGGATCCGGCGTGACTCATGCCCAGGGCCTGTTAACACTACGGGAAGGACGGTCATCATGGAATTGCGAATCAGGCCCGGCGGGATCCGGCGCGCAGCGCTGGAGGGGACACCTGCTGCAAAGGGATTGCCGGATCGGGTGAGTGACGTGAAGGCGGGGGCGAAAGCGCAGTGCGCAGTGAGCCGCCTGGTGGGCGCCGAGCGCCGACCCGAGGCCTGGGTGGGTTGGCACGATCCGGTGGATCGGGGGGCACAGCTCAAGCGCTTGCGCAATCGAGATGACGGGGTTCAGCCGACTCCGCCCGCGCACAAGGCGTTGAAGACTTCAGCCGTTCAACGGCTGCCGCTGGGACTCGGCACCCAGCTCGAGCCGCAGTCGGGTGAGATCTTCAGGGAGGACGGCAGCAGCGTTCGTGCAGCAGCCCATGTGACGCTGGTGCTGCAATGGCTGGGTCGTGCCCGGGGGCGGCTGGTGACGGTGGAAGCCTTCAGGAAACAATGCGGGCGCGACTTGATGCAATGCGTGAATTCCGCGCGTCAGTTGCTGCCGCAGAATGCCATCGAGAACATGGATGGCGGCTACAGGCTGAGGTTGCCGGCCGAGGTGCTGGATGGCGATGTGCGCAGGGTGGGGCCTTTCACGGTATGGCCCGAGCAGCATGCGGTGCTGGTGGCGCCGCGGGGAATGTCGGAAATTCCTGCCTATCTCACCGAACGCGAGTACCTGATTTTCGACAGCTTGCTGGAGAGGCGAAGTCGGCCGGTGCGCAAGGCTGCCATCGAGGCAGCGAGCCAGTCGACAGCGAGTCGCATCCGGTATTCATACGGCGGGTTGCGCTACAAGCTCGGATCGGAGATGTTCATCGAAACGCCTGGCTGCTACCAGCTCAAGTAGCGATGCCGGTCTCCTCACGTTGAAGGCTTGCGGCCCGTGCCCTGACGCGGTCCAATGCGCATCCGACAAGCACATCGAATCGATGGGGAGGCTTCATGGCAGCACGAACGGTGAAGGTCGCGAGCGCAACGAAGGCGGCGAAACCGCGCCGCCCCACCGCCGACCCACTGCCGAAGAACTCGCCGTTCATGCGCGTCGCGCGCCCCGACGAGATCGACGTGCGCGACCGGCCCTACCGCCCGTCCATCGGCAGCGCGCCGCCACCGACGCTGTTCCCGAAGCACGGGCTGCCGGTCAAGTACCAGGGCGACACGATGGCCTGCACCGGCTTCGCGCTGTCGCTGGTCGTCGAGCACCTGTTGCTGGCCTCGGGCCGTGAACGAAAGCCTGCCATCTCGCCCTACATGCTGTACTCGATGGCGCGCCGCTACGACGAGTACCCGGGCTCGTCCGAAGACAAGGGCTCCAGCCTGCGCGGTGCGATGAAGGGCTGGTTCAAGCACGGCGCCTGCCGCGAGCCGCTGTTCCCCGGGCTCGAGATGCCGGCGGCCAGCAAGAGCCTGGCCGACGACTGGTGGTTCGATGCGGTGAAGCGCCCGCTCGGCGCCTACTACCGCATCGACCACAAGGCGATCACCGACATGCATGCCGCGCTGAACGAGGTGGGCATCCTGTATGCGAGCGCCGGCTGCCACTCGGGCTGGGACGACGGCATCGAACTCACCGCGCTGAAGAAGCGGCCGACCTCGTTCAGCGAGCCGCGCAAGGGAATCTGGGAGATCCCGGTGAAGGGCGGCCACGCGCGGCATTCCGGCCACGCGTTCGCGATCGTCGGCTACAACGAGCGCGGCTTCCTGATCCAGAACTCCTGGGGCACCGACTGGGGCTCGTACGGCTATGCGATCCTGAGCTACGACGACTGGATCGCCAACGCGATGGACTGCTGGGTCGCGCAGCTCGGCGTGGTGACGCAGGACCACACCGCGATCTCGAAATCGATCAGCC
>NZ_JBFUFP010000527.1:0-3744 GCF_056403375.1 Rhizobacter sp. P2_H2 | reverse complement strand
GATGGGTAAATTCCATTGTGACCGTGACGCGTGATGGCAAGGCGCTGGAACCGAGCCCTCAGCAATAGGAGTCGGCATGCCCCATCTGACCGCGAGATTGCCGCTTCAGAACGAGAGCTCTACGCCCGTCAAGGTGCTGTTGGAGCCGCTCTCCGAATACTTCTTCGTTCTGCCCGGAGAGAGCATTGAAAATTAGACAGTCTCGTTCTGGCCGGCCAGTGGAGGCTTCGAGTTGTTCTTTGAAGGAAGAAGTGTCTGGGAGCAGATTTGAGGGACTTGCTCGGAGCAATGCATTGAACAAGTCGATTGGCTCGATAGCCTGGCCGAAGAGCGCAAATGAATCCCTGCGATCGCTTCTGCTCTACATGATGAGAGTCGTTGGGCGACTCGGCATTTCATTCGGCTCTTCCGCCCATGACCCTCTGTCGACCGTCAAAGGGCTTCTCGCCGGGGAACTCTCTGAGGATGACAGGCGTGTCGCTCTTGCTCATTGGTGGAAAGCCGTGGACGAAAGAGGACTGCGGAATTTCGAGAGCGGTGAGGCAGTTGTTGCTCGTCTTGCCGTGTGCCTTCTTTACCCGAGCAAAGAAAATGTGTCGGGCCAGGACGACCAGCTGTCATGGTTCCTGGAAGTGCTCGGTTTCCTCGGCGCAGACGTTGACGAGGCGATTGCCGTCATGGAGGAGCATTTCGACTTTGTTTAGCGGGCTACCAGAAATTCCCGAGGCACCTGATCCGTGAGCCAGACGCCGTTGTCCGCCCGATAGAACTTGAACCCGGCAGCGTGCATGCGAAGCGCGTCAACCGTCAGCTCGACAGGCTTGCCATGACGCTGCCCCACCAAGTGCGCCGTTGCTTCATCGGCCGACAGGTGCACCTGCTGTCGCGACTGCGGCTGCAGCAGTTCGTCCCGTGTGAGCCGCGTTCCCGCGGCATCACTCTTGGCAATCAGCTCATCGATGACGGCCCAGCCCTGCGCATCCAGCGTCAGGCCGATGGTGTCTGGCTGGTGCCGAAGAATGAGGCTCAGGAACTTGCTGAGCTGTCATCGCGAGATCCCATGTCATTCCCTCCCACGCCACCGCGAGACGATCAACGCCGTCGGCCGCCCGCTGGCACCCTGTGCCGTCCCCTGCGCCGTCGCCAGGATCCACCGCTCGCTCGGCTCCCCGGCGTTGAGATCCTCCAGGTACTTCAGCAGCGCCTCGTAGCTTGAGAACTCGACCTGCACGCGCACGGTCGCGTCGGCCGCGCTGATGTCCACCGACACCGGCAGCACGCCCACCGTGCCCACCGATTCGAGCGAGGCCAGCGCGGCGTCGACCGGCACGCGCTGCAGCTTCAACGCCGCCTGCGCATCGGCGGCATAGGCCGGCGGCGGCTCGTTCGGCAGCTCGGCGCGCCGCGACGCCTGGTGCGCCAGTGCGTCGACGCGCGCATTCCAGTCCTGCATTTGCGCACGCACGCCGGCCGTGTCCTCGCGCACCGTCCAGCCCCATGCCGCCAACGCCACCGCGGCCACCAGCAACAGCACCGTCGCGCCCCACCAGGCTCGCCCCGGCGGCCGGCGGCGGATGAAATCGGCCTCGATGCGCCTCATGCCCACGCCTCCATCACCGCATCGTCCAATCCCGCGCCCGCCGACAGCACCACCCGCACGCCCTCGCCGTCGGCGATCCCGAGGCTCAGCACCGAGCGCTGCAGCCATGCCGCCGCATGCTCCGGCGACGGCAACGGTGCACAGGTGGCCGTCGCGCTGAACACCCCGTCGCGGCCGGCCAGCACCACCAGGCTCTCCGGTTCCGCGACGACGATGCGCGACAGCGCCGGCTGCGCGTCCAGCGCCCGCGCCAACGCCGCCGTCCACCACGGCCGCATCGCAACAGCGCGCACGCCATGCGCCGCCAGCACACGCTCGATCGTCTCGCGCGTCGCCGTCTCGATCGCCACGCCCAGCACCGCGTGCCCAGGCGGCGCCGCATCCAGCCACACCTCGCATGGCCCGGTCAGCCCGGTCTCATCGGGCGCCAGCGCCTCGGCCAGCCGGCGTGCCTCGGTCCAGCTCTGCAGCCCCGGCACCGGTTGCACGATGAACGGCCGCGCCACGCTGCCGGCCAGCCACAGCCTGAGCTGCGGCCGGCGCACCGCGGCATCGGCCTTCAGTG
The DNA here is from genome assembly GCF_056403375.1 of Rhizobacter sp. P2_H2. Lineage (NCBI taxonomy): Bacteria > Pseudomonadati > Pseudomonadota > Betaproteobacteria > Burkholderiales > Sphaerotilaceae > Rhizobacter > Rhizobacter sp. P2_H2. The sequence continues at coordinate 1,579 of NZ_JBFUFP010000527.1, read as the reverse complement.
CCGCTGCAACGGCCGTCACGCCGGCTTCCAGCCCGTCGGCCGGCTGCCACTGCCACGGCTGTTCACCGAAGCGCCACGCCACCCCACGCAAGCCCAGCCAGGCCTGCGCGCCCTCAGATCGCACCGACGACACGCCGCACCTCCTCGATCGTGGTCTGGCGTTGCAGCACCCGCCGCACCGACTGCTGGTCCAGCGTCAGCGTGCCGCCCGCATACGCATGCCCCTTCAGCACCGACAGCGGCGAGCCCTCGGTCACGTGGTCGCGGAACGCATCGTCGATCACGTGCACCTCCGAGATCACGAAGCGCCCCTTGTAGCCCGAGCCGTGGCACAGCGGGCAGCCCACCGCCAGCGGCACGCGCACGCCGTGTTCCGCGACCACGCCCAGCCACTGCGCCTCGCGTGCAGTCGCGTCACGCTCGCCGGCGCAATCGGCGCACAGCCGCCGCATCAACCGCTGCACCACCACCCCGTTCAGCGACGACATGAAGCCGAACATGTCGAGCCCGAAATGCCGGAAGCGGCCGATGATGTCGGTCAGGCTGTTCGCATGCACCGTCGTGAACACCGCGTGGCCGGTCAGCGCCGACTGCACCGCGATCTCGGCCGTCTCGGCATCGCGGATCTCGCCGACCAGGATGCGGTCCGGGTCATGCCGCAGGATCGAGCGCAGCCCTTTCGCGAAGGTCAGCCCCTTGCGCTCGTTGACCGGAATCTGCAGCACGCCCGCCAGCTCGTACTCCACCGGGTCCTCGATCGTGATGATCTTCTCCAGCCCCGTGTTGATCTCCGACAGCGCCGCATACACCGTCGTCGTCTTGCCGCTGCCGGTCGGCCCGGTCACCAGCATCATCCCGCTCGGCGCCATCGACAGCTCGCGGATCAGGCCCGCGCCGATCGCGTCGAAGCCCAGCAGGTCGAGCGACACCGTCGCATCGCTCTCGCGCAGCTGGGCCTTGTCGAGCAGCCGCAGTACCGCGTCCTCGCCGAACACGCTCGGCATGATCGACACGCGCAGGTCGATGCGCCCACCCTGGATGTCGATCCGAAAACGCCCGTCCTGCGGCAGCCGCCGCTCGGTGATGTCGAGTTGCGCCAGCACCTTGATGCGCGAGATCACCTCCTCGGCCTGCGTCGCACCGTCGAGCCGCGCAAAGCGCGCCATCACGCCGTCGAGCCGGTGCTTGACCGTCACGCCACCGCGGTCGCATTCGAAATGGATGTCGCTCGCACCGGCCTGGAAGCCGGCGCGGATCGCGCTGTCGACGAAGCCGACGATCGGCCCGTCGGCCACGGCCGCGGGCTTCGCGGCTTCTTCGCGCACCGCTGCCCCATCGGTCTCCCCCAGCCAGGAGCGCATCGCCTGCGTGCTCGCGGCTGCCGGCTGCAGCGCTTCGCCGACGCGCCCGCTGATGCGGCGCAGCTTCGCGTCGTCCCATGGGTCTTCCATCGCGAGCCAGCGTTGCCGGGCCCCGTCGACCGTGAGCGCGACGACCACGCAGCGCGCCTGCACCGCCTGCTCGCGGCTCCACGCCGACCAGTCGGCCGCCGCGTCGCCGGCCGCTTCCAGCACCGCGA
>NZ_JBFUFP010000526.1:0-3746 GCF_056403375.1 Rhizobacter sp. P2_H2 | reverse complement strand
TCCAGTTGCCGACGACGAGTTTGCGACGCATGCCCGAAGCTCCTTGTGCAGTGCTCAGTTGTGTACTCACCATGTGAGCACCAGCTTGCCGATGTGCTGGTTCGATTCCATCAGCGCGTGGGCCTCGGCCGCCTGCGCCGCCGGGAACACCTGGTGGATCACCGGCTTCACGCGGCCGGCGTCGAGCCACGGCCACACCTGCTGCTGCAGCGCCTTCGCGATCGCGGTCTTGAACGCGACGGAGCGCGGACGCAGCGTCGAGCCGGTGATGGTCAGCCGCCGGCGCAGCACGGCGCCAGCATCGATCTGCGCCGTCGTGCCGCCCTGCACCGCGATCAGCGCGATGCGGCCGTCGTCGGCCAGACACTGYAGCTCGCGTGCGATGTAGTCGCCGGCCACCATGTCGAGGATCACGTCGGCACCGCGGCCGTCGGTGACCCGCTTCACTTCGGCGACGAAGTCGTGCGTGCGGTAGTTGATCGCATGGTCGGCGCCGAGCGACACGCAGGCGGCGCACTTGTCGTCGCTGCCGGCGGTCGCGATCACGCGCGCACCGAAGGCCTTGGCCAGCTGGATCGCGGTGACGCCGATGCCGCTCGTGCCGCCCTGCACCAGCAGCGTCTCGCCCGGTTGCAGGCGGGCGCGCTCGAACACGTTGGACCAGACGGTGAAGAAGGTCTCGGGCAGGCTCGCGGCCTCGATGTCGCTGAAGCCTTGCGGCACCGGCAGGCACTGGCCCACCGGCGCAACGCACAACTCGGCATAGCCGCCACCGGCCACCAGCGCGCACACGCGGTCGCCGATGGAGATGCCGGCGGCAGCCAGCGCCGCTGCATCGCCACCGATCACCTCGCCCGCGACCTCCAGCCCCGGCAGGTCGGACGCGCCCGGCGGCACCGGGTACAGGCCCTTGCGTTGCAGCACGTCGGGACGGTTGACGCCCGATGCGCCGACGCGGATCAGCAGTTCGCCGGCAGCCGGCACGGGCGCCGCGCRCTCGATGGCGCGCAGCACGTCAGGCGCGCCGGGGGTGGTGATCGCGATGGCTTTCATCGGAAGCTCGGTGGGCAGGACGCCACCACACGGCCACCGCGTCGAGACGCAGCGGCCGCGCGGCCGGTCATCACTCCTGCGCAGGCGCCTGGTCGCGGTCGATCAGGGCCTTCATCGACAGCTTGACGCGGCCCTTCTCGTCGGTCTCGAGCACCTTGACCTTGACGATCTGGCCTTCCTTCAGGAAGTCGGTGACCTTCTCGACGCGCTGGTGCGCGATCTGGCTGATGTGCAGCAGGCCGTCCTTGCCCGGCAGCAGGTTGACCAGCGCACCGAACTCCAGCAGCTTGGTGATCGGGCCCTCGTAGACCTTGCCCACCTCGACTTCGGCGGTGATCTCCTCGATGCGCTTCTTCGCGTAGGCGGCCTTGTCGGAGTCGGCCGACGCGATCGTGATGGTGCCGTCTTCGCCGATGTCGATCGTGGTGCCGGTCTCTTCGGTCAGCGCACGGATGGTCGCGCCGCCCTTGCCGATCACGTCACGGATCTTCTCCGGGTTGATCTTCATCGTGTACAGGCGCGGTGCGAACTGCGAGACCTCGGTCTTCGCTTCGCCCATCGCCTCGGTCATCTTGCCGAGGATGTGCAGGCGGGCTTCCTTGGCCTGCGCCAGCGCGACCTGCATGATCTCCTTCGTGATGCCCTGGATCTTGATGTCCATCTGCAGCGCGGTCACGCCGGCGGTCGTGCCGGCCACCTTGAAGTCCATGTCGCCCAGGTGATCTTCATCGCCGAGGATGTCGGTCAGCACGGCGAAGCGGTTGCCGTCCTTGATCAGGCCCATCGCGATGCCGGCGACGTGCGCCTTCAGCGGCACGCCGGCGTCCATCAGCGCGAGGCAGCCGCCGCACACCGAGGCCATCGACGACGAGCCGTTCGACTCGGTGATCTCCGAGACCACGCGCATCGAGTACGGGAACTCGACGCGGTCCGGCAGCACTGCGACCAGCGCGCGCTTGGCGAGGCGGCCGTGGCCGATCTCGCGGCGCTTCGGCGTGCCGACGCGGCCGGTTTCGCCGGTGGCGAACGGGGGCATGTTGTAGTGCAGCATGAAGTGCTCGCTGAACTCGCCGGCGAGCGCGTCGATCTTCTGCGAATCGCGGTCGGTGCCGAGCGTCGCGGCGACCAGCGCCTGCGTCTCGCCGCGGGTGAACAGCGCCGAGCCGTGCACGCGCGGCAGCACGCCGTTGCGGATCTCGATCGCGCGCACGGTGCGGGTGTCGCGGCCGTCGATGCGGGGTTCGCCCTGCAGGATCTGGCTGCGCACGATGCGCGCCTCGATGTCGAACAGCACGTTGTCGACCTTGACCTTGTCGAACTCGACACCTTCGGCGGTCAGCGCGGCCAGCACCGAAGCGGTGGCTTCGCGCGTGGCCTGCGTGCGGGCCTGCTTCGAGCGGATCTGGTAGGCAGCGCGCAGCTTCTCTTCGGCCAGGCCGGTGACCTTGCCGATGAAGGCCTCGTCCTTGGCGGGCGCGGCCCAGTCCCAGGCCGGCTTGCCGGCGTCACGCACCAGCTCGTTGATCGCGGCGATGGCGATCTTGCTCTGGTCGTGGCCGAACACCACGCCGCCGAGCATCACTTCTTCGCTCAGCTGCTGGGCTTCGGATTCGACCATCAGCACGGCGGCTTCGGTGCCCGCGACGACCAGGTCCATCTGCGAGTCGAGCAGCTGGGTCTTGCCCGGGTTCAGCACGTACTGGCCGTTGACGTAGCCGACGCGTGCGGCACCGATCGGGCCGTTGAACGGGATGCCCGAGATCGCGAGCGCGGCGCTCGAGCCGATCAGCGCGGCGATGTCGGCCGAGACTTCCGGGTTCAGCGACAGCACGTGGATGACGACCTGGACTTCGTTGTAGAAGCCTTCGGGGAACAGCGGGCGCAGCGGGCGGTCGATCAGGCGCGAGGTCAGCGTCTCGAGTTCGCTCGGGCGGCCTTCACGCTTGAAGAAGCTGCCGGGGATCTTGCCGGCGGCATAGGTCTTCTCGATGTAGTCGACCGTCAGCGGGAAGAAATCCTGGCCCGGCTTCGCGCTCTTCGCACCGACCACGGTGGCGAGGATCACGGTGTCTTCGATGTTGACCAGCACGGCACCGCTCGACTGGCGGGCGATCTCGCCGGTTTCCAGCGTGACCGTGTGCTGGCCCCATTGGAAGGTCTTGGTGACTTTGTTGAACATGCTCATGTCATTTCTCCGGTTTGTTGTCAGCGCCTCGTGAGGGCGGCGCCCTTGGACCCGGAACTGCGGCAACCTGGCGCGATGCCATTCCAGCGGCGCTCATCCGTTCGAACGCTGGTGGAATGACACATCGTCATCTGTGGGTGCTCAGCTCCAAAAGCGCAAAGAGCCTGTGCTGGAGGATCCAGACAGGCTCTCGGCTTTCATTCGCGGATTACTTGCGCAGACCCAGCTTCTGGATCAGCGCGGTGTAGCGGTCGGCATCGGTCTTGCGCAGGTAGGCCAGCAGGCTCTTGCGGGTGTTGACCATCTTCAGCAGGCCGCGGCGACCGTGGTGGTCTTTCAGGTGCAGCTTGAAGTGGGGGGTCAGCTCGTTGATGCGAGCGGTCAGCAGGGCCACTTGCACTTCGGGGGAGCCGGTGTCGTTGGCGCTGCGGGCATTGGCCTTGACGATCTCGGCCTTGTTCAGATCTGCGACGGACATGTCAGTTTCCTGATGTTCCTGCCCTCTGGC
>NZ_JBFUFP010000525.1:0-3748 GCF_056403375.1 Rhizobacter sp. P2_H2 | reverse complement strand
CGATCTCCTCATGCGTGCTGCCGGCCTTGGCGGGCGCCAGCATCACCACCAGCCCGGCATCGCCCGCGGCATTGACGAGCGTGATGTCCTCGGCCGAGTTCTGCACCTTCCAGCCCTCGGGCGCCTTCAGCGCGATACCCAGCGGCTCATGGTAGAAGCCGCGCCCGCGCGTCACGCCCTGTGCGCGGCTCTCGCCGAACGGCAGCCCGGCGATCGTCTGCAGGTAGCGATCGCGGCCCTCGTCGACATAGTCGGCGTCCTTCGCATAGCCGTCGGCGATCGTCGTGATGTCGCGCAGGCGCTGGTCGTTGCTCGGGTGCGAGGCCAGCCAGTCGTTGCCGCCGGAGGCGCTGCGGCCCTCGGCCTTCGCGGTGTCGGCCGCGAACTGCTCCTGGCGCTTCAGCACCTGGATCACCTCGACCATCTTCTTCGGGTCGTAGCGGTTGCGCACCAGGTACTCGGCGCCGAGCTGGTCGGCCTGCGACTCCTGGTCGCGGCTGTACGAGGCGATGTAGCCGGCCGCGACGCTCTGCGACACCTGGTTCGCCACGTCGCCGATGCCCAGCACCGCGCCGAGCACGGTGGCCGCGACCACGCCGATGCCGGCGGTCTGCTGGCGCGTGGCGCGCTGCGCGCCATGGCGGGCCGTCACGTGGCCGATCTCATGGCCCATCACGCCGGCCAGGTCGCCCTCGCTCTCCATGTAGGCCATGATGCCGCGCGTCACGTAGACGTAGCCGCCCGGCAGCGCGAAGGCATTGACCTCGGGGCTGTCGAGCACGGTGAAGGTCCATTGCAGCTGCGCCCGGTGCGACTGCTTCGCCAGGCGCTGGCCGAGGTCGTTCACGTAGGCCTGCACCGGTGCGCTGTCGAGCACGGTGTATTCCTTCAACACCTCCTGGTGCGCYTTCTTGCCCTCGGCGATCTCGGACGGCTCGTCCATCACCGTGCGTTCGCTGCGGCCCGTCACCGGATTGACGACGGAGGCGCAGGCGCCCAGCAGCGACGTGGCCAGCAACAAGGGGATCAGCAGACGACGCATGGCAGAGACCTTTCCGGGAGTGCGGGCGGATGGTAGCCGCTGGGAGGAGCCGTCGGGCACGCTTGCACGCCCACGAACGGCAGCGTACCGTTGCGAGTCAGGCTTCAGGAGTTTCACGATGCGCTTCGGATCGATCATCGGATGGGCCGCGCTCGCGGCGTGCGTGGCCGAACCGGCCCTGGCTGCAGGTTCGGCCGAGGTCGGCTACCAGCAGCCGGAACGCTTCGTCGACGCCGGCGATACGCCGCGCGAACGTGACGCCAACCTGCGCCTGCTGGCCGACCAGCTGCAGTCGCTCGCGGCGCAGAACCTGCCGGCCGGCCAATCGCTGCAGGTCGAGTTGCTCGACGTGGACCTGGCCGGCTACGTGCGGCACAGCTCGCGCGGCGACCTGCGGGTGGTCCGCGACAACCACGACAGCGCGCGCATCTGGCTGCGCTACACGCTGGTGTCCGGCGGCCAGACGCTGCGTTCCGGCGACGCCGCGTTGAGCGACCTGGCCTCGCGGAGATCCGCCGGGCTGGACACCGCCCGGGGTCCGCTCGGCCGCGAAAAGACCCTGCTGGCAGATTGGTTCACGAAGGAATTCGGCACCGCCCGCGCGGCAACGAACTGAGCCAGAAGCCTCGCGGCGGCGTCACAACCGCGGCTGCGTGGTCGGCCAGTCGTCGTGACGGTCGGACTGGCTGTCGCCCGCCACCAGCGTGTTGCCCATGCCGAGCAGTTCGCGCGCCTGCTGCAGGCTGATCAGCTCGTCGCGCGACATGCGCGCATGGCTGTTGTGGCGCTCGATCTCCCACACCAGCTCGATCAGGTCGCGCTGGGTCTGCGCCGAACGCACCTTGCCGTGGGTCAGCGCGGCGAACAGCGGCGCATCGATGCGCAAGGTGTCGAGCAGCAGCTCGCGCACCTGGGCGATCAGTTGCTGTTCCGATGACGGTTTCTCGATTTTTGGCGTCACCGGCGGCAAGTCTGCGACAGCTTTGGCACGCCCGCGGCCCAACGCCTTGTTCAGCACGGCCGTCACGCCGCCCGCCGCAGCGCGGGCGCCTGATTTCTTCGCCGGCTTCGTTGCCACGGCCGGCACGGGCGCGACCCAGACGGCCTCCCTGGGTTCCTCGACAAGCGGGATGGTGTCGGACCACGGCACGGCCGTCTCCACCAGTTGCACCGGTGGTGCGGGTTCGGGCTCGACCCGGCGCGCCCGTGGCACAGAGGGCTCCAGTGCGATCGGTTCGTCGACCGGCGCGTGCATCGATGGCGGCGCCACCGCTTGTGGCGGAATCATCGAGGTGGACGACAGGTGGGCCGCGTCGATCGGTGCCGCGTCGGCATGCTCGTCGATCGTGAGCGGCGTGATGACGGGGACGATCGGTTCAGGCTCGGGTTGGTGCGGTGTCGGCACGTCCAGGGCCACGCTCGTGAGCTTGGGGGCATCGAGCGCACCGGAGCCGCTGTCGATCGCCTCCGACACCACCTGTTCGGCAGGAATCTCGACCAGCCCCAGCCGCACCAGTTCCTCGAAATGCACGGTCTGCGCGCCGGCCTGGTGCGCCAGGCTCAGCACCTCGGCCAGCGTGCGCCGGCCGTCCACCAGGAACAGCACCGTGCGGTGCCGCTGACCGAGCCGCTGCGTGCGGGTGCGCAGCTCGTCATGGCCGCGCGAGGTCTTGGTGGGAACGGAGGGCACGGTCATCGGGGATCATGGGTCGAAGGCACCATTGTGGCGCGAGAACTGGTAACCGTCAGTGGTCACTTCGCTCGCGTGCACAGGCGGGTTGAAGGCCGGATCGAACGGCACTCGCCCCTGTCATCGGCCTTGCAGCGCCGGCCTGTAGGGCGCGGCGGCCCGGGGTCACACCCGGTTTCAACTCAGTCGACGCCGGGCCGCCCCAAGGGGGCTGAGCGCCCCCCTCGGGGGGCAGGAGCGAAGCGACGTGGGGGTGGTCATCTTCAAAAGCGGCTGCGCGCCTTGCGCTTGTCGAGCTCGAGCAGCTGGTTCTTGATCAACGCCTGCAGCACGCGCAGGTTCGCCTCGGTCAGGCTGATGACGCTGGACGGCTCGTCGTCGTGGTTGGTCACCGTCTGCACCAGCGCATCGACCTTCAGATGCACCATGCCGTGAACGTCGTGGGCCATGGATTTCACGCGCTGGATTTCGATGTTGTGGGTCTTCATGAACGCTCTCCGCAGGCCCGCTTGCCGGGCCAAGGGCGGCAGCGTACCGCAGACGGGGCCCTCCCCGCAGGGACTGGCTACAAAGATGCAGAAAGTGTGCAGACAACGCTCTCTCTTGCTCCACAAAGTAGCTCTACCGTCCACGGTGCGTTTTATCCGACGTCCGTGCAACCGCCTTCTGGAGCCACCCGTGACCCAAGCCCCTTCGCGTGCAGTTCAACTCCTCCGATCCCTGCTGCAGGTCGGGCCGCTGCTGATGCTCGCCGCGTGCGGCGGCAACGGATCGTCCTCGTCGACAAGCACGACGAGCACCACGACCACGACGGCGCCCGGCACGCCGACGCTGGATTCGGCCACCGCCGGCGACGCTCAGGCCGTCCTCGCCTTCACGGCATCGACCAGCGGTGGCACGGCCACAAGCTACACCGGCAGCTGCGCAGCCACTGGTGCCACGACCCGATCGGCCACGGGCACCAGCAGCCCGATCACCGTCACCACGTTGACGAACACGACCACCTACTCCTGCAC
>NZ_JBFUFP010000524.1:0-3754 GCF_056403375.1 Rhizobacter sp. P2_H2 | reverse complement strand
GCTCCGGCACGCGCCGGCACCGCCGTGACGCGCGGCGTGCAGACCGGCGACCCGTTCGGCAACCGGCCGACCAGCCCGCTGATCAAGGTGTCGTCCGGCGAGCGCGGCATTGCCGGACGCATCGGGCGGTTGTTCGGGGTGTTCAAGTCGTCGGGCTGAGGGCAAGAGCGGCTACATTGCCAGCCCTATGCCCGTCTCCTCCGACACGCTGCTCGGCGACCTGCTGAAGCGCGTCTCCCGTTCGTTCTACCTGAGCCTGCGCATGCTGCCGCCGGGCCTGCGCGCGCCGGTCAGCCTGGCCTACCTGTTGGCCCGCGCGGCCGACACCCTCGCCGATACGCCCGGCCGCCCGGCATCGCAGCGGCTCGCGCAGTTGCTGTCGTGGCGCGAGCAGGTTGCTGGCACCTCGCCCACGCAGGCGATCGACGCCGGCAGCCCGGCCGACGCCGGTGAGGCCGCGCTGATGGCCGCGCTGCCCGAGGCGCTGGACCTGCTACGACACCAGCAGCCCGCCGACGTCGCCGACATCCGCCGCGTCGTCACGACGCTGACCGACGGCATGTGCTTCGACCTGCAGCACTTCGAACACGGCCGTGCCGGTGCGCCGGTGCCGCTGCAGACCCGCGCCGAGCTGGATCGCTACACCTGGCTGGTGGCCGGCTGCGTCGGCGAGTTCTGGACCGACATCGCGATGCGCCACCGGCCCGAGCTGCAGGCGTGGCCGCGCGACGCGAGGGTCGCGCAGGGCATCGCCTACGGCCAGGCGCTGCAGCTGACGAACGTGCTGCGCGACGCCGCCGAAGACCTCGCGAACGGCCGCTGCTACCTGCCGGCCGAACTGCTCGCGACCCACGGCCTGCAGGTCGGCGACCTGCTCGATCCGGCGCGCCGCGCAGCAGCCCGGCCGCTGCTGCTGGCGCTGAGCGCGCAGGCGCTGGCCGGCTACCGCGCAGGCGCCGCCTACGTGCTGCAGATCCCCGCGGGCAGCCTGCGCCTGCGGCTCGCGTCGCTGTGGCCGCTGATGCTCGGGCTCGCATCGATCGAGCTGCTGCTCACCGCGCCGGGCTGGCTCGATCCGTCACGGCGCATCAAGGTGACGCGCGGCGCGGTCTACCGGATGCTGCTGCGTTCGCTGCCGACCGCGCTGTCGACCGCTGCACTGCGGCGCTGGACCGATGCGGCGCTTGCGCGCGTCGAGGCGGCCTGCCACGCCTGATCCCTTCAACCCACCCGACGAGACGCCCGATGAACCGATCGCGATGGATGACGACCCTGGCCGTGGCCCTGGGCTGGATGGCGGCCGCGGCATCCGCCGCCGAACCGGTGCCGCCGTTCACCGGCCGGCACCACCCCTTCACGCCGACCAGCGGCAAGGTCGTCGGCGTCTACGTGCCGAACTGGCAGCCGCAGGACCTGCTCGACCGCGTGCCGCCCGGCAACCTGACGCACCTGCTCTACGCCTTCCTGCACCTGTGCGGCCCCGGCCAGCTGCCGCAGGACGCCGCGGCCTGCGAGGGCAAGGCCGATTTCCAGCTCGCCACCTCGACGCGTGACGACGAGTTCGATGCCGTCTTCGCCCGCTTCAAGCAGCGTGCGCCGCACGCCAAGGTGCTGGCCTCGGTGGGCGGCTGGGGCGGCTCGGACCCGTTCTTCCACCTCGTGAACGACCCGGCGCGGCGCGCGGTGTTCGCCGCCTCGGTCACGCAGTTCCTGCAGACCCACCCGGCCTTCGACGGCATCGACATCGACTGGGAGCACCCGACCTCGAACGGCAGCGCCAATGGCGTCGCGCTGGGCACGCCGGCCGACGGGCAGGGCTATGCGGACCTGATGGTCGACCTGCGCCGCGCGCTCGATGCACTCTCCGCGCAGACCGGCCGCCGCTACCTGCTGACTGCCGCCATCAACACCACCGAATCGCTCGCGACGAAGGTCAACCACGCCGCTGCGGCGAAGGTGATGGACCTCGTCTTCATGATGACCTACGACTTTGCCGGCGGCTGGACGCCGCTGGCCGGCCACCACACGCCGCTCGCGAGCCCGACGCCGGACACCAACGACAGCCTCGAAGGCGCCGTGCGCGTGATGACGAAAGCCGGCGTGCCGGCGCACAAGCTGGTGGCCGGTATCGCGATGTACGGCCGCGGCTTCGTCGGCGTGAAGGGCCTGGGGCCGAACGGCTTCAACGGGGTGCCGCGCACCGGCGTGTTCCCCGGCAAGGAAGGCGACATCACCTACCGCGAGCTGGCCGGCGGCTGGCTGGGACCGAAGGGCACCGGCACGCAGGGCTGGAGAACGGTGTACGACCGCATCACGCAGTCGTACACGCTGTGGAATGCGCGCGAGCAGCAGATGATCGGCTACGACGACCCGCGCAGCGTGCGGCGCAAGGGCCGCTTCGCGGTCGCGCACGGGCTGGCGGGCGTCTTCGCGTGGGAGCTGTCGCAGGACAACGGCGACATCCTGAACGCGATGAACCTCGGGGTCGGGCAGACCCCGGGTCCTGCTCAGGCCAAGCCGCTCAAACGGCCATGATCGACACGCTCTTCGTCACCAGGTAGGCCTCCATCGCCTCCGGGCCGCCTTCGGTGCCGTAGCCCGAGTCCTTGACGCCGCCGAACGGCATCTCGGCCACCGGCGCGGCCGGCTGGTTGACCCACAGCATGCCGACCTCCAGGCGTTGCGACAGCAGGTGCGCGTTCTTGATCGAGCGCGTGAAGGCGTAGCTGGCCAGCCCGAACGGCAGGCGGTTGGCTTCGGCGATCGCCTCGTCCAGCGTGTCGAAGCCGCGCACCGCGGCCACCGGGCCGAACGGTTCGTTGTTGAACACGTCGGCGTCGAGCGGCACGTCGGTGAGCACCGTCGGCGCGAAGAAGTTGCCGCTGCTGCCGACGCGTTCGCCGCCGGTCGCGACCGTCGCGCCGCGCTTGCGGGCGTCGTCGACCACCTTGGCCATCGCGCCCAGGCGGCGCGCATTGGCCAGCGGGCCGAGCGTCGTGCCTTCGGCCAGGCCGTCGCCCAGCTTCAGCTTCTGGGCATGCGCCACCAGCGCCTGCGAGAACTCCGCCTTCAGGCTGTTGTGCACCAGGAAGCGCGTCGGCGAGATGCAGACCTGGCCGGCATTGCGGAACTTCGCACCGCCGGCGGCCTTGACCGCGAGCGCGACATCGGCGTCGTCGGCGACGATCACCGGCGCGTGGCCGCCCAGCTCCATCGTCACGCGCTTCATGTGGCGGCCGGCCAGCGCGGCCAGTTCCTTGCCGATCGGCGTCGAGCCGGTGAAGGTGACCTTGCGGATGACCGGGTGCGGGATCAGGTAGGCCGAGATCTCGGCCGGGTTGCCGAACACCAGGCCGAGCACGCCGGCCGGGATGCCGGCATCGACGAAGGTGGCCAGCAGCGCGGCCGGCGAAGCCGGGGTTTCTTCGGGCGCCTTCACCAGGAACGAGCAGCCGCTCGCGAGCGCCGCACCGAGCTTGCGCACGATCTGGTTGATCGGGAAGTTCCACGGCGTGAAGGCCGCGACCGGGCCGACCGGCTCCTTCAGCACCAGCTGCTGCGCGGCCAGGTTGCGCGACGGCACGATGCGGCCGTACACGCGGCGGCCTTCGTCGGCGAACCAGTCGATGATGTCGGCGCCGGCCAGCACCTCGACGCGCGCCTCGGCCAGCGGCTTGCCCTGCTCCTGCGTCATCAGGCGGGCGATGCCGTCGGCGCGTTCGCGCAGCAGCGCGGCGGCGCGGCGCATCAGGTT
>NZ_JBFUFP010000523.1:0-3760 GCF_056403375.1 Rhizobacter sp. P2_H2 | reverse complement strand
CGATCAAGCAACGCCCGCGGAACCGGCTTCGCCGGGCCGCCGGGTGGTGCCCCCTGGGGGGAGGGGCGAAGCGACTGGGGGGGCTCTATCTAGCCTAGCGCGTCGATCCGGATCAGCGCCAGCGACAGGTTGTCCCCCGTCCCCCGCGCCCGCTGGCGTGCCTTCGTCACCAGCATCTCGCTCGCCTCGCGCGGCGGCAGCGTGTGCACGATCGCGCCGAGTTCCTTCGGGCTGAAGTAGTGCCACAGCCCGTCGCTGCAGGCGAGCACCGAGTCGCCGACCTGCAGCTGGTCGATGTGGTGCAAGGTCAGCGGCGGATCCTGGTAGGTGCCGAGGCAGCCGGTCAGCAGGTTCGACTGCGGGTGCGTGTTGGCCTCTTCCTCGCTGATCTGGCCCTCGTCGACCAGGCGTTGCACGAACGAATGGTCGATGGTGCGGCGGACCATGTCCGGCCCGCGGAAGTGGTAGCAGCGCGAATCGCCGGCATGGATCATGTCGCACTCGCGCGAGGGGCTGATCAGGTAGGCCACCGCGGTGCTGTGCGGCTCTTCCTCGGCGGTGATCGCCGTCAGCTTGATCATCAGGTGCGCTTCGAGCACCAGTTGCTTCAGCAGCTCGGAGGGATCGTCCTGGTTCGGGCTGTAGCGCTCGAACAGCTGGCGTGCCGTCAGCACCACCTGGTCGGCGGCCTTGCGACCGCCGCTCTTGCCGCCCATGCCGTCGGCCAGCACCGCCAGGGCACACCCGGGAACCCGGTGATGGGGCAGGATCTCGACCTGGTCCTGCTGGTAGGCGCGGTCGCCGCGGTGCATGCCGGTGGCGGCATTCAGCCGATATCCTGGGGGTGTGCTCATGGGCGAAAACTATAATCGCTTTGCCCCCACGCCCACCTGCAATACTCCGCGACGTTCTCCTCGATGGACGACAACCTGCACTCGCCGCAGCGCCGCCTGATCGAGCTTCGCATCGAACACGCCGACCTCGACAGCCTGATCGACCGCGTGGCTGGCGAGCACTCCGACGACGAACTCGCGATGCGCCGGCTCAAGAAGCGGCGCCTGGCCCTGCGCGACCAGATCGCGAAACTGGAAACCCAGCTTGACCCTCCCGAACCCGCCTGATCTGACTCCGCTCGAAGAGGCCGTCGCCGAAGCCTTCGCCCAGGGCGGCGCGTTGTCGCAGGCCGATCCGCGCTATGTCGAGCGCGAGGTGCAGCAGCGCATGGCGCAGCAGGTGGCGCAGGCGATCGACGGGCGGCATGCGCTGGTCGCCGAGGCGGGCACCGGCGTCGGCAAGACCTTCGCCTACCTGGTGCCGACGCTGCTGTCGGGCGCGCGGGCGCTCGTCAGCACCGCCACCAAGAGCYTGCAGGACCAGCTCTTCCTGCGCGACCTGCCGCGCCTGCGCGATGCGCTCGGGCTGCCGCTGACGATTGCGCTGCTGAAGGGCCGCGCCAGCTACCTCTGCACGCACCGCATGAACCAGGCGCGCCAGTCGGCCCAGCTGCCAGACCGCTGGGCGGTGCGCACGCTGGCCAAGATCGAGACCTGGTCGCGCGCCACCACCAGCGGCGACCTGGCCGAGCTCGACGGGCTCGACGAGCGCTCCAGCGTGATCCCGCTGGTCACCTCCACCCGCGACAACTGCCTCGGCAGCGAGTGCCCCGACTACCGCCAGTGCCATGTGATGAAGGCGCGGCGCGAGGCGATGGCGGCCGACCTGGTGGTCGTCAACCACCACCTGTTCTTCGCCGACATGGCGCTGCGCGACTCGGGCGTGGCCGAGCTGCTGCCGAGCGTCGAGGTGGCGGTGTTCGACGAGGCGCACCAGCTCGCCGAGGCCGGCGTCGCCTTCCTCGGCACGACGCTCGGCACCGGGCAGGTGATCGACTTCGCCCGCGACATGCTCGGCGCCGGGCTGCAGTTGGCGCGCGGGCTCGCGCCATGGCAGGAACTGGCCGCCGCCTGCGACAAGGCGGCGCGCGATCTGCGCATGGCCGCCGCCGGCCCGCTGCGCGAGGTGCGCGGCAGCCTGAAGCTGCGCTGGGACGAACGCGCCGAGCGGGCGGATTTCGGCACCGCGCTGCAGGGCGTGGCGCAGGCCTGCGAGGCGGCCCAGCGCGGCCTCGACACCGTCAGCGAGATCGCCCCCGATTTCTCGAAGCTGATGGAGCGGGCGCAGAACTTCCGCCGCATGGCCGCGCAGTTCGAGCAGCCGGCCGCGCCGGGCTGCGTGCGCTGGATCGACCTGTCGCCGCACCAGGCGCGGCTGGTCGAGTCGCCGCTGGACATCCGCGACGCGCTGCGCGAGCAGATGGATGCGGCGCCGCGCGCCTGGATCTTCACGTCGGCCACGCTCGGCGACGACGAGCGGCTGTCGTGGTTCACCGAATCGGCCGGGCTCGAAGACGCGCTGACGCTGCGGGTGGGCAGCCCGTTCGACTACGCCGCGCATGCGCGGCTCTACATTCCCGCCGCCTTCCCGAAGCCGAACGAGCCCGGGCACCCGCCGGCCGTGGCCGCGCTGGCCGCGCGCTGTGCGCGGGCGCTGGGCGGGCGCACCTTCGTGCTGACCACCACGCTGCGGGCGCTGCAGACGGTGGGCGAACGGCTGCGCGACACCTTCGAATCCGAGGGCGACAACATCCAGGTGCTGATGCAGGGCTCGATGCCGAAGCGCCAGCTGCTGCAGCAGTTCCTCGCGCAGCCGCGCTCGGTGCTGGTCGGCTCGCAGAGCTTCTGGGAGGGCATCGACGTGCCGGGCGACGCGCTGCAGTGCGTGATGATCGACAAGCTGCCGTTCCCGCCGCCGAACGACCCGCTGGTCGAGGCGCGCGTCAAGCGCCTGGAGAGCGAGGGCCRCAACCCGTTCTCGGACTACTTCATCGCCGAGGCGGCGGTGTCGCTGAAGCAGGGCGCGGGGCGCCTGATCCGCAGCGAGACCGACCGCGGGCTGCTGGTGGTCTGCGATCCGCGCATGGCCGGCATGAACTACGGCAAGCGGCTGCGCGATGCCTTGCCGCCGATGACGCGGGTGATGGCCGAGGCCGAAGCCCTGGAGTGGCTGGAAGGCCTGCAGGCGCAGGCGCTTCCATTCTGAGTTCTATTGCGCCGTCGCCGGCAGCGGCTCGGACGCGATGAACTCGCTGTTCGGATAGTTCTTGCGCAAGACGCGCCCGGCGTCGTCGCGCAGCTGCTGCAGCCCGAGCTTGTCATAGCTCAGCACCATGATGTGCAGTGCCTCTTCGGTCGCCGGGCTCTGCTGGAATTCCTGCACCGTCTGCTGGGCGCGGTTGGCGGCGGCCACATAGGCGCCGCGCCGGTAGTAGTAGCGGGCGACGTGCACTTCGTAGGCCGCCAGCGAGTTGACGATGTAGCGCATGCGCGCCTGCGCGTCCGGCGTGTACTTCGACTGCGGGAACTGGTCGACCAGCTGCTTGAACGACTGGTACGAGTCCTTCGAGGCCTGCTGGTCGCGCTCGGACAGGTCCTGCCGCGCGATGCTGCTGAACAGGCCGAGGTTGTCGTTGAAGTTGACGACGCCCTGCAGGTACAGTGCGTAGTCGAAGGCCGGGCTGGTCGGGTGCAGCTTCAGGAAGCGCTCGAGGATCGACAGCGCCGTCGCCTTCTCGCCCGTCTTGTAGTTCAGGTACGCTCGCTCCAGCGTGGCCTGCTGCGCGAGCGGCGTGCCGGCGGCGCGGCCTTCGAGGCGCTCGTAGAGCTTCAATGCACGGTCGTAGCTGCCGGCATCGGCTTCGGAC
>NZ_JBFUFP010000522.1:0-3770 GCF_056403375.1 Rhizobacter sp. P2_H2 | reverse complement strand
GCACTTCCATGTGTCGCTGTGGGCCGGTGGCGATTGCCTGTTCGCTGATCGGCAGCAGCCTTTGTCGACGCTCGCGCTGCAGTTCATCGCCGGCGTGCTGGCGCATTCGGCCGCGCTGTGCGTGCTGGCCGCGCCGACGGTCAACAGCTACAAGCGGCTGGTGGTCGGCGAATCGCTGTCGGGCACGAGCTGGGCGCCCGCCTACGTGGCACATGGCCCGAACAACCGGACCGCGCTGGTGCGCACGCTGAACGGCCGCTTCGAATGGCGCGTGCCGGATGCATCGGCGAATCCGTACCTGGCGACCGCGGCGCTGATCGCGGCCGGCCTCGACGGCATCGAGCGCGGCCTCGACCCCGGCCCGGCCTGCACCGACGACCTGTTCCAGCTGTCGCTCGCGCAGATCCGCGAACGCGGCATCGGGCTGCTGCCGCAGGGCCTGGGCGAGGCCGTCACGGCGCTGGAGGCCGATGCGGTGATCCGCGCCGCGCTCGGCGAGACACTGGCCGGCGAGTTCATCCGCCTGAAGCGCGCCGAGTGGACCGAGTACGCGCGCCACGTCAGCGGCTGGGAGATCGCGCGGTACGCTAGCGCCTTTTGATCCGCCCCCTCGAATGACCTCTCCGACCTCGGCCTCTGCGGCCGCCGGCCCTGCGCACGCGCCGTGGCTCTCCTACCTCTGCCTCGGCAGCTCGATGGCCCTGGTGGGCAGCTACGTGGGACTGTCGAAGCTGCTGCTCGCGGTGTTCCCGGTGTTCCTGCTGGCCTGGCTGCGCTTCGGCATGGCGGCCGTCGCGATGGCCGGCTGGGTGCGGCGGCGCCCCGGTGAAGCGCCGCTGAGCCGGCACGACCGCATCCTGCTGTTCTTCGAATCGTTCTTCGGCAACTTCCTGTTCTCGATCTGCATGCTGTTCGGCGTCGGCATGAGCTCGGCGCTGGCCGCCGGCGTGATCATGGCGGCGATCCCGGCCGCGGTGGCGATCCTGTCGCGGCTGTTCCTGAAGGAGCGCATCCTGCCGCGCGTCGCTGCCGGCATTGCCTGCGCGGTGGGCGGCATCGCGCTGGTGTCGGTGGTGGCGCACGGCGGTGAGGACAAGGGCAGCTCGCTGCTCGGCAACCTGCTGCTGTTCGGTGCGGTGCTGTGCGAGGCCTCGTACGTGGTGATGGGCAAGAAGCTCGCCGGCAACGTCTCGGCCAAGCGCATCAGCGCGCTGGTCAACCTGTGGGGGCTGGCGCTGGTGACGCCGTTCGGGCTGTGGCAGGCCTGGTCGTTCTCGTTCGGCGCGGTGCCGGCGGCGTCGTGGTCGCTGCTGCTGTTCTATTCGCTGGCGGCCAGCATGGTCACCGTGTGGCTGTGGATGACCGGGCTGCGCCACGTGCCGGCCTCGTCGGCGGGGATCTTCACGGTGCTGCTGCCGATCAGCGCGGCCGTGGTCGGCGTGGTGTTCCTCGGCGAGCGGATCAGCGTGACGCAGGCCGCCGCGTTCGGGCTCGCGATCGCCGGCGTGCTGCTGGCGACCTGGCCGTCGCGTTCACGCCAGAACTGATTCGCTGCGCGCGATGCGCGCGACCTCGCGCGCCGGCTCGGTCTTGAGCTTGTGGTCCGACCACACCTGGCGCCAGCGGCGCGCGCCGGGCAGGCCGTTGCGCAGGCCCAGCATGTGGCGCACGACGCGCGACCACGGCTCGCCCTTCAGGCCGACGCGCTCCATGTAGTCGACCATCTGCTGCTCGATGGCCGCGCGGTCGAGCTCGTGGTGCGGCACACCGAAGAACAGCGCGTCCCACTGCGACATCAGCCACGGGTTGTGATACGCCTCGCGGCCCAGCATCACGCCGTCGAGGTGCTGCAGCTGTTCGGTGATCTCCTCCTGCGTCGTGACGCCGCCGTTCAGCACGATCGTCAGGTGCGGGAAATCGCGCTTCAGCCGGTGCACCGTCTCGTAGCGCAGCGGCGGCACCTCGCGGTTCTCCTTCGGGCTGAGGCCCTTCAGCCACGCATTGCGCGCATGCACGATGAAGACCTCGCAGCCGGCCTCGGCGATCTGGCCGACGAAGTCGCGCACGAATTCGTAGCGCTCGTCCTGGTCGATGCCGATGCGGTGCTTCACCGTCACCGGGATGGCCACCGCATCGCGCATCGCCTTCACGCTGTCGGCTACCAGCGCCGGCTCGTTCATCAGGCAGGCGCCGAACGCGCCGCGCTGCACCCGCTCGCTCGGGCAACCACAGTTCAGGTTGACCTCGTCGTAGCCCCATTGCTCGGCGAGCTTCGCGCAGAAGGCCAGGTCGGCCGGCTCGCTGCCGCCGAGCTGCAGCGCCACCGGGTGCTCCTCGGCATTGAAGTCGAGGTGGCGCGGCCGGTCGCCGTGGATCAGCGCGCCGGTCGTGACCATCTCGGTGTACAGGCGCGTCTGCTTCGTCAGCAGGCGGTGGAAGTAGCGGCAGTGGCGATCGGTCCAATCCATCATCGGGGCGACGGACAGGCGCCAGGGGGATGCAGGCAGCGCGGGATCGGACATCGGCGTAACGAAAGGCGGCAAAGACGCCATTGTCCATCCACCGCCAATGCCCCTTCCGGAGGACGCTTCGTGACGGCGTGCGCAGTCGGCAGGCAGGGGATTGTCAACTAGTGTGAGCGGATGTATCGGAGCGGCTTGTCTTGTCTACATTGCGCCCATCGCCTCTCGAGGCCGCTTCGAAAACTCCGATGCCACAGCCCTCCCACCGCGGCTTCACGCTCATCGAACTGATGATCGCCGTCGCCATCGTCGCGATCCTCGCGAAGATCGCCCTCCCCGCCTACACCGACTACCTCAAGCGATCGCGCGTGCCGGCCGGGCTCGATGCCTTGTCGGCCTACGCGATCCGCATGGAGCAGTACTACCAGGACAACGCCTCCTACGGCAACAGCAATGCCACCGCGTGCGCACTCGCCGCGCCGAGCGGCGTCGACAGCTTCAGCTTCAGCTGCGCGCTCACCAGCACCACCCAGTACAAGCTCACCGCCACCGGCAGCGGCCGACTCGCCGGCTACAGCTACTCGATCGACTACGCGGGAGCGCGCAGGACCGAGGCCCACCCGAAGGGCACGCCCTCCGGCAACTGCTGGTCCACCCGGGGGTCGACATGCGAAGGCTGAACCCGCAGCAGCGCGGCTACTCGTTGATCGAGTTGCTGGTCGCGCTGACGATCTCGGCGATCCTGATCGGCGCCGGCATGCCGGCCTTTGCCGACTACCTGCGCAACAGCAAGCTGCGCGAGGCCGGCAACACGCTGCTCGCCGATGCGCTGTACGCGCAGAGCGAGGCCATCAAGCGCAACGCGGCGCTGTCGCTGGTGGTCTCCGGCACGTCGGTCAGCGTCACGGACGCCGGCGGCACCACGGTCCGGCAGCGCGCGCAGCCCGACGGAGTGTCGGCCACCGCCGACGTGACCGTCGCCCTCGACAGCTCCGGCCGCCCTGCTGCCGATGCCTCCATCAACCTGCAGATGGCAAGCGTGACCTGCTCTGCCGACATCCGCTGCCCCGGCCTGCGCCTGGATGCCGGCGGTGGCATCCGCCTGTGTGGAGACAACACCTCATGCAATTGATCTCTCGTCAACGCGGCATCGGCCTGATCGATGCGCTGGTCGCACTGAGCATGCTGGCCTTCGGCATGCTCGGCATGACCCGCATGCAGGGCCGGCTCATCACCCAGGGCAGCGACGTGCAGATGCGACTGATCGCCTCGCGCGCGGCCGAGGAACTGCTCGGCACCGTGCTGGCC
>NZ_JBFUFP010000521.1:0-3778 GCF_056403375.1 Rhizobacter sp. P2_H2 | reverse complement strand
ACGAAGAAGATCGGTTCCGTGGGTGGCGCGCGCCAGCGCGCTTCGTAGACTGACTCATCGGCTGTGTTTGACCACAACGAACGAAGTGAGTGGCGGGAGTTTGCCGATGCACCCACGGAGCCGAGCTTCTTCGTGGAGTCGGCGCCCCCAGGGCGCCGACCGCCTCGGCATGAGCCCCCGGCCCATCCCCTCACCCGCCGCGCCAGCGCAGAAGCAACGCGAGAAATCATCCCCCATGCCAGGGCGCCAGCGCCCTCACTTTCTGGATCGCCAACGAAGCAGCCGCATTGCGCGTCTCCACGCCCAGCTTCTCGAAAACATGCTCCAGGTGCTTCTTCACCGTCGCCGGGCTGCTGCCGAGGATGTCCCCGATGTCGCGGTTGGTCTTGCCCTTGGCGACCCAGTACAGCACCTCGGCCTCGCGCAGCGTCAGCTTGAAGGCCTGCAGCACCGCATCCACCGCGGCCGCGTCCGACACCTCGCGCATCACGATCAGCCAGTCGTCGTCGCTGGTGCGTTGCTGCAGCGAGAACACCAGCTGCCGCTCGCCGCGCGTCACCGCCAGCGGCTTCGGCTCGCGCCCCTCGCCGGCCGTCAGCGATTGCTCGTGCAGCCACTGCGCGAGCTCCTGCGGAATCTGCCCCGGCGCCGCCTCGAAATAGCGCTGCATCAGCTCGCGCGCCAGCGGCGTCTGCCACACCGCCTTGCTGTCGGCCAGGCGCGGCGTCACGTGGATCGCCATCGTCGCGTGGCCGAAGGCATCCAGCGCGTTGCGCGCCTGCCGCTTCTCGCGCGCGCTCTGCATGTGCACCACCATGCGCGCCAGCACCTCCTGCGGACGGATCGGCTTGGTCACGTAGTCGACACCGCCGGCACGAAAGGCCGCCATCACGTGCTCGGTCTCGGTCAGTCCGGTCATGAAGATGATCGGGATGTGCGCCGTGTCGGCATCGGCCTTCAGCCGGCGCRCCAACTCGAAGCCGTCCATGCCGGGCATCGCGGCGTCGAGCAGCACGATGTCGGGGTCGGCCTGCGCGGCCCGCTGCAGCGCGCTCTCGCCGTCCACCGCCACCAGCACCACATACCCCGCCTCGTCGAGCGCATCGTGCAGCAGCGACAGGTTGTCCGGCACGTCGTCGACGATCAGCACGACGTCGCTCGCGGCGCGGTCAGGAAGTCTCTCGGTCATGTCGGGCCTGGCGAAGGATGCGCGTCATCGCGTCGAGCTGGAACTGTCGGGCCAGCCCGCGCAGGTGGGCGACGAAGCCGGCATGGGCCGCATTGTCCGCCTCGATCTCGTCCAGCTTCTTCACGATGCCCCGGAAATACCCCAGGCCCACCAGTTCCTCCAGCGCCTGCAGCTGCGCCACCTCGGGCAGCACCCAGGCCGCCGCCGGCTGCGGCACCGGCGGCGCCTCGGCGCGCGCCGCCTGCACCCATTGCACGCGCAGCCGCGCGCCCAGCCAGTCCAGCAGGTCGTTGACGCGCACCGGCTTCAGCACGAAGTCGGCCGGCGCGATGCCGACGTCGTTCTCCATCTCGCGGTCGAACGCGTTGCCCGAGACGATCGCGATCGGCGCGGTGCTCAGGTCCTGCGCGCGGATCGCCCGGATCGTCGCCCAGCCATCCAGCCCCGGCATCGCCAGGTCCATCAGGATCGCATCGGGCGTGAAGCTGCGCAGCAGCGCCAGGCACTCGTCGCCCGACGCCGCCTCGCGCACCTCGAAGCCCAGCGGCTGCAGCACGCTGCGCAGCAGCGCGCGATCGACCTCCTCGTTGTCGACCACCAGGATGCGCCGGCGCACGCCGTCATACCCGGTGCGGCTCGCGCGCGGCGCCTGCGCGCCCGGCACCGCGTCGCGCGTGGCCGGCAGGAAGAGCCGGATGCGGAACAGCGTGCCCACCTGCGGCGTGCTGTGCACCGTCATCTCGCCGCCCATCAGGTCGACCAGCATCTTGCTGATCGTCAGCCCGAGCCCGGTGCCGCTGGCAGCCGCCGCGCCTGCATCGCTGCCGCGCGCGAACGGCTCGAACACATGCTCGATCTCCTCCGGCGCGATGCCGGGGCCGGTGTCCTCGATCTCGAAGGTGGCCATCTCGCGCGCATAGCCGGCGCGGAACACCACCTGGCCGGCCTGCGTGAACTTGACCGCGTTGCCCAGCACGTTGATCAGGATCTGGCGCAGCCGCTTCTCGTCGCTGCGCACCACCTCGGGCAGCGCCTGCGATAGCTCGTGGCTGAACGCGATGCCCTTGCCCGCCGCCTGCAGCTCGAACATGCGCACGATCTGCTGCACGCCGTCGCGCAGGTGCATCGGCTGCGACTCCAGCCGCAGCTTGCCGCCCTCGATGCGGGCGATGTCGAGCGTGCCCTCGATCAGCGACAGCAGGTGCTCGCCGCCGCGCCGGATCACGCTGATCGCCTGCTGGCGGTGCGGCGGGATCGACGCATCCTCGTCGAGCAGCTGCGCATAGCCGAGGATGCTGTTCAGCGGCGTGCGCAGCTCGTGGCTCACGGTCGTGATGTAGCGGCTCTTGGCCTGATTCGCGAGCTCGGCGCTGCGCTTGGCCTGCTGCAACTGCAGGTCGGTGCGGCGGTGCGAATCGATCTCGCGCCGCAAGGCCTGGGTCTGCTCGTGCACCGCCTGCGTCTGGCGGTTCGACTCCTCCTGCGCCACCTGCCGGCTCTTGTGCGTCAGCACCAGCCACCACGCGACGATGCCGCTCACCAGCAGCAGCGCTGCGAAGGCCTTGATGAAACCCAGCCGCAGCGCCGGCGCGAGCGCCGCGCCGGGCTCGCCCAGCAGCCGCAGCTCCTGGTGGTACAGCAGCCCGAACAGCCCCGCCAGCAGCGGCACCACCACCGCCATCAGCAGCACGTAATGGCCGAGGCCGGTGTCGATGTACGGCCAGGCGCTGCGCGGCAGCACCGCGCGCAGCGCCGCCGACCACTGCGTCGACAGCTTGGCCTCGGGCTTGCACAGGTCGTCGCAGCGTGCATCGAGCGAGCAGCACAGCGAGCAGATCGCGCCCAGGTAGGCGGGGCAGTGCGCCAGGTCGTCGGCCTCGTACTCGCGCTCGCAGATCACGCAATGCTGCAGCCGGGTGAACAGGCCTTGCGGGCTGCGGCGCGCGATGTAGAAGCGGCCTTTCGTGGCCCAGGCGATCAGGGGCGACACGACGAAGGCGGTGACGAGCGCGATCAGCGCCGAGAAGGCCTGCGCCATCGGGCCGAACAGCCCGAGGTAGGCCGAGATCGACAGCACCGACGCCGCCGCCATCGCACCGACGCCGACCGGATTGACGTCGTACAGGTGCGCCCGCTTGAACTCGATGCCCGGCGGCGAGAGCCCGAGCGGCTTGTTGACCACCAGGTCGGCGACGACGGCCATGATCCACGAGATCGCGATGTTGGAGAACAGCCCGAGCACCTCGCCGAGCGCGCGGAACACGTCCAGCTCCATCAGCATCAGCGCGATCATCGTGTTGAACACCACCCACACGACGCGCCCCGGGTGGCTGTGCGTGAGCCGCGCGAAGAAGTTCGACCACGCGAGCGAGCCGGCATACGCGTTCGTCACGTTGATCTTCAGCTGCGAGACGACCACCAGCAGCGCCGTCGCCGCCACCGCCCACGCCGGGTGCGGGAACACGTACTCGTAGGCCGCGAGGTACATCTGGTTGGGATCGACCGCGCGGTCGACCGGCACCGAATGGCTGATCGCCAGGTACGCGAGCAGCGCGCCGCCCAGCATCTTGAGCACGCCCGGCACCACCC
>NZ_JBFUFP010000520.1:0-3786 GCF_056403375.1 Rhizobacter sp. P2_H2 | reverse complement strand
ACTGAGCGGTGCGAGGTAGCGCAGGCGCGCGGCGAGCTCGCCCGGGCGCCTGAACAGGCGCCAGCCGATCGGCAGCAGCAGCACGAAGGCGAGCGACCAGCGCAACGCGTTCAGCGCGAGCGGCGGCACGCTGCCGACCATCAGCCGCCCGACCACCGCATTGCCGGCCCACAGCAGGGGCGGCAGCGTCAGCATCAGGATGATGCGGGGATGGAGGGCCGTCATGCCGCGGGCATCGCGGCGCCGCAGTTCCAGCACTGCTCGAACGGCCCGTCGATCACTTCATGGCATTGCGGGCAGGCCCACAGATGGCGGCGCGGATGCTGCAGCTCGTCGAGCCGCACGAGGGCGCGCGCATGGTCGGCCTCGTCGTCGACCCACAGCTCGGGCAGGGTCTCGCTGGGCGGCACGCCGCCCGACAGGCTGCTCGCGAACGCGCGTTGCACGGTGGTGGGGATTCCCGTCTGCGTGAGCATGTCGGCCCAGAGCTGGGCGAGGGCGAGGTTGGGTGCGGTGGTGAGGCGTTTCAAGACCGGGTGCAGGCAGGGTCGCGGGAGTGCTGGCACGATAACGCATCCACTGGAGCAACCCATGCCACTTACTGCACATGCCGTCCGCCTCGACCGAGCCGGCGGCCCCGAGACCCTGACGCTGTCGGAGGTCGTGGTCGGCGAGCCCGGCCCGGGCGAGATCCGCATCCGCCACCATGCGATCGGCATCAACTACATCGACGTCTACCACCGCAGCGGTGCGTATCCGCTGCCGGCGCCGTTCGGCCTCGGTGTCGAGGGGGCCGGGGTGGTCGAGGCGGTGGGCGAGGGCGTCACCCACCTGCGCGCCGGCGACCGCGCGGCCTACGTGAGCCAGCCGCCCGGTGCCTACGCGACGCTGCGGGTGATGCCGGCCAAGTGCGTCGTGAAGCTGCCCGACGCGATCGGTTTCGACGAGGGCGCGGCGATGATGCTGAAGGGCTTCACCACGCAGTACCTGCTGCGCCGCACGCTGCCGCAGGCCGGGCTCGTGGCGGGCGACTTCGTGCTGTTCCATGCCGCGGCGGGCGGCGTCGGGCTGATCGCCTGCCAGTGGGCGCGTGCGCTCGGGCTGCAGCTGATCGGCACTGCGAGCACCGACGAGAAATGCGCTGCCGCGCAGGCACATGGCGCGGCCTTCACGATCAACTATGCGCGCGAGGATTTCGCGGCCCGGGTGCGCGAGATCACCGGCGGCAAGGGCGTGAAGGTGGTCTACGACGGTGTCGGCCGCGACACCTGGGACAAGTCGCTCGACTGCCTGCAGCCGTTCGGCCTGATGGCCAGCTATGGCAGCGCGTCGGGCAAGGTGCCCCCGTTCGACCTGGGCGTGCTCGGCGCGAAGGGCTCGCTGTTCCTGACGCGGCCCACGGTGTTCACGCACATCGCGACCCGCGAGTCGACCCAGGCGATGGCCGACGAGCTGTTCGCGATCGTGGCCAGCGGGCAGGTGAAGATCCCGGTGGAGCACCGCTACGCGCTGAAGGATGCGGGGCAGGCGCACGTCGACCTGGAATCGCGCAGGACGGTGGGCGGGTCGGTACTGATTCCGTAGTTCGAGCTTTGCTGCGACCGGCGCGCCCCAGCCTCCCCGCCCGCGCCTTCCGCGCCAACGCGACAAGYTCGATATGTAGTGCGATACATTTCGGGGTTCTCCACGCTGTAGCAACTCCCATGCGCCTCGCCGCCCGCCTGCTGACCGCTGCCTTCTCGCTTCTCGCCCTCGGCGCCCACGCCGCCGACCTGACCGTCTCGGCCGCCGCCAGCCTGACCAACGCTTTCARGGAGCTGGCCCCCGCCTTCGAGGCGCAGAACCCGGGCACCAGGCTGCTGCTGAACTTCGCGGCCTCCGACGCGCTGCTGGCGCAGATCGCGAAGGGCGCGCCGGTCGACGTGTTCGCGTCGGCCGACCAGGAGACCATGGACCGCGCGCAGGCGCAGCAACTGGTGGCCGCCGGCTCGCGCCGCGATTTCGTCAACAACTCGCTGGTGCTGATCGCGCCGTTCGACAGCACGCTGGCACTGGGCGCGCTGGCCGACCTGAAGCAGCCCGGCGTCAAGCGCATCGCGTTCGGCCAGCCGAGCGGCGTGCCGGCCGGCCGCTACGCGAAGGGTGCGCTCGAGGCCGCGAAGCTGTGGACCGAGCTCGAACCCAAGGCCGTCTACGCGCAGAACGTGCGCCAGGCGCTCGACTACGTCGCGCGCGGCGAGGCCGAGGCCGGCTTCGTCTACGGCACCGACGCCGCGCTGCTGAAGGACAAGGTCAAGCTGGCGCTGACCGTGCCCACCGACACCCCGATCCGCTACCCGGTCGCCCGCGTCGCCGGCGGCCCGAACCCGGCAGCCGCGCGCGCCTTCGTCGACTACCTGCTGTCGCCGGCCGGCCAGGCGGTGCTGGCGCGCTACGGCTTCCAGAAGCCGTGAACGCCGCGGAGTCCGCGTGGATCCCGCTCGCGCTGTCGCTGAAGGTGGCGGGCTGGGCCACGCTGATCGACCTGGTGCTCGGCGTCGGCCTCGGCTTCCTGCTGGCGCGCGGCCGCTTCCCCGGGCGCGAGCTGCTCGATGCGATCCTCACGCTGCCGATGGTGCTGCCGCCCACCGTGCTCGGCTACTACCTGCTGGTGCTGATCGGCAAGCGCGGCTGGCTCGGCGCCTGGCTGTACGAGCATCTCGGCATCCAGCTGATCTTCACCTGGCAGGGCGCGGTGATCGCGGCCGCCGTGGTCGCGCTGCCGCTGGTGCTGAAGGCGKCGCGCGCGGCCTTCGAGGGTGTCGAGCCGCAGCTCGAGAACGCCGGCCGCGTGCTCGGGCTGTCGGAGGCGGCGGTGTTCTTCCGCATCACGCTGCCGCTCGCCTGGCGCGGCATCCTGGCCGGCCTGCTGCTGTCGTTCGCGCGCTCGCTCGGCGAATTCGGCGCGACGCTGATGGTGGCCGGCAGCATCCCCGGGCGGACGCAGACGCTGTCGGTCGCGGTCTACGAGGCAGTGCAGGCGGGGCAGGACGGCGTGGCCAACGTGCTGGTGCTGATCACCTCGGTGACCTGCATCGTCGTGCTGCTGCTGGCCGGAAGGCTGCTGCGGGGGAGGGCCGTGCGATGAGCTTCGAGGTCGACATCCGCAAGACGGTCAGCAGCCCGCAGCGGCGCTTCGAGCTGCAGGTGCGCTTCACGTCGCAGGCGCGGCGCACGGTGATCTACGGGCCGTCGGGCGCCGGCAAGACGCTGACGCTGCAGGCGATCGCCGGGTTGCTGCGGCCGGATGCCGGGCGCATCGTCTTCAACGGCGAGACCCTGTTCGATGGCAGTGCTCGCCTCCTGGTGCCGGCCCGGCAGCGCCGCTTCGGCTACCTGTTCCAGGACTACGCGCTGTTCCCGCAGCTGAACGTGCGGCAGAACATCGCCTTCGGGCTGYAGCGCGGCTGGCGCAACCCGCCGCGCGACGTGGGCGGCGAGGCGGTCGAGCGCTGGCTCGCGGCGCTGGAGCTGCAGCCGGTGGCGTCGCAGCTGCCGCACCAGCTGTCCGGCGGCCAGCGCCAGCGCACCGCGCTTGCGCGTGTGCTCGTCAACGGGCCGCGCGCGCTGCTGCTCGACGAGCCGTTCTCCGCGCTCGACCCGGCGCTTCGCGAGCGCACGCGCGACGAGCTGGACCGGCTGCTGTCGCAGATCGACATCCCGCTCGTGATGATCACGCATGACCCGGACGACCTGGGCCGCTTCGGCGAACAGGTGCTGCAGCTGCGAGAGGGAGTCGTCAGTGGC
>NZ_JBFUFP010000519.1:0-3788 GCF_056403375.1 Rhizobacter sp. P2_H2 | reverse complement strand
GCCCTCGGTCTGCCAGTACGGCGGATCCAGGTAGAAGAACGTGTGCGGCCGGTCGTAGCGCTCGATGCAGGTCTTCCAGTGCAGCCGCTCGACGAAGGTGCCGGCCAGGCGCAAGTGCGCAGCGCTCAGCTGCTCCTCGATGCGGAGCAGGTTCACCGGCGGCGCCGTCGTCGCCGTGCCCCAGGTCTGCCCCTGCACCTTGCCGCCGAAGCATTGGTGCTGCAGGTAGTAGAAGCGCGCGGCGCGCTGCACGTCGGTCAGCGTCTCCGCGGGCGTGTCCTGGATCCACTTGAACACCTCGCGGCTGGACAGCGCCCATTTGAACTGGCGCACGAACTCCTCGAGGTGATGCTTCACCACGCGGTAAAGGTTCACCAGCTCGCCGTTGATGTCGTTGATGACCTCCACGTCCGCCGGCGGGCGAAGGAAGTACAGCGCGGCGCCGCCGGCGAAGACCTCGACATAGCACTTGTGCGCCGGAAAGCGCGGAATCAGCAGATCGGCCAGGCGCCGTTTGCCGCCGATCCAAGGAATGATTGGGTTAGCCATGAGGCTCCAGTTGGGTGTGGGTACACTGCGCCCCGCCTCCCGGGAGGTGGCAGGGCCTTGGCTGGGCTCACAGGTCGACTCTGTGGGTTTGGTGGCTGCCGGGGTGTTAGCGCACTCCGGCAGCCGCCTTGTCTTTTGACATGTGCAGACGCCTGCACTTGCTCTAAAAAAGCGCTTGCGCGGTGGCAAGAGCAGCGGAAAAATATCGCGCATCCGGGCTAATCGCCGGGCACTCCGGCATTCGATGGGAGCATCGAGATGATCCAGCAGGAGTTCGTCAGCGCACCGATTGTTGACACCGGAAGCGAGTCCGTCCGGTTCGCCGTTGTCGTCGGCGGATTGGTCATCAGGGCCTTGGTCTCAAGAGAATTTCTGGAAGACCGTTTTCTGGCCGGCCCAAGGCCATCGGATTGGCTTGCTGCCTACGAATCCCACCGGCAAGAGCTCCACCAGATGGTCTCCAGGATGTACCTGCGCGAGGGGATTTCCCCCGTGCTCATCCACACCGATGAGTTCTGGGACGGTAGCCGCTGACTCACGACGAGTAGCGCTCTACTTGAGCGCCGGCGCCCTCGCCAGCAGTTCCGTCTTCTCTGCCGACCCGCGGCTCGATCCAAACTCGAACTGGTGCGCATCGCGCAGGCCGTTGGCGAACTGCTGGGTCAGCATGCCGAGCGGGCCGTTGAGCGCCATGATCAGCGGATTCACGTCGCCGCCCTTGGTCACGCCCAGCCAGGTCACGAAGACCATCGCCGACAGGCAGGCGAGCATGCCCACCACGTCGCCGACGATCATCAGGTCCGCGCGCTTGGTCGTCCTGCCGAGCTGAGCGAGCTGCACGTCGCGCTTGCGGGCGTCCTGCCGATCGGCGAGGAAGGCCTTGTCGAGGTCGGCCTCGGCCGCGATAACCGCCTGGCGGAACGCCAGCAGCGCAGCAGGATCGGCCTGAATCGCGCTCAGCGCGGCCTGGCCGGTGTCCTTGCCGGTGACCTGCTTGGCGATGTCGATCACAGTGCTGGCGGCCTGCTCGGCCTGGTCGCTGCCGGTGATCCACTTCAGGATGCCCGGCACGAACTGCGCGAGCGCGAATGCGGTGCTGATCGGGTCCATCAGGCCTTGCCTCCTGCTGCGGTCGTGATCTCAACCCGGTTCAGCAGCCAGCCGTAGACGAAAGCTTCATCCTTCGAGCGGCGCTCGGCCAGCTCGATGTAGAAGACACCCTGCAGTGCGTTGAGGGCGCGCAGCAGCACCACCTGTCCCTCGGCGCCGCGGCGGCGCGTGTACTCCCGCAGCGACGCCAGCGTCATCGGGCCGATGCGGCCGTCCGCCTTCACGTCGGGATACCAGCTGCCTTCCTTGTTCAGCACGTTCAGCGCGCGCTGCAGGAAGGTGGCCGCCTGGTCGGTGCCCTGGTTCACCGCGGTGTCGAACAGCTCGCCGGCTATGACCGGGGCTGCGCTTGCGACCTGGTCGAGCTGCAGCGCGTCCCAGTATCGGCTGCGGTAGATCGACTTGGCCCGGTCCAGGCCGAGCAGGTGCATCGGTCCGGTGTAGCCGAAGGCGCGCGCCACCGCCTCGGTGATGCCGTAATTCGTCTGGCCGCCGCTGTCGCGCGGGTCGTCACTGAAGCCGGCTTCCTTGCCGAGCACGGCTTCGTAGGCTACGTTGAAGTCCATTCGCTGTTGTCCCTGTCCTGGTTCTGGTGTCTTCGAGGTGGTCGTGCTGTTTTGGAATCGTTCGGCGCTGTCGGTCACTTGCTGAGCAGACGACTGAACCAGTCAAACTTGATTGCCCCCAGGCCGAGGAGCGCCATCACCGCGTACATCGCAAAGCGCCGCAGGCCCTTACCGAGCTGGCGGTCGACGTAGCCGCCCCAMACRYCGACSAGGCGCTGYGCRGTGCGCTCGTCKCCSAGCTGGGTCACGAGCTGCGCAGCGAGCTTCTCAGCGATGCGCTGCATGTCGGCATCGGTCAGGGTACGGGGGTCATTCATCGGCGTTGTCCTCCTGGTCGTCGTTGTTGGATTTGGTTGGCGCGGCGCCCTGCTTCGGCGGGCTGGGCAGGCCGCTCGCGTTCTGGTTCGTCACGTCGCTGCTGAAGCGCAGGTCTTTCTCTTTGACCTTGCGGCGCCACTCGGCGACCTGCTCCAGCACGGTGTCGGGGTTGCGCCCGGCCTTGCGGATCACCTCGACCTCGCTGATGAAGCCGGCCTGGCTCAACGTCAGCCAGGCTGTGGCTTCCTTCGCCATGTCGATCCACGGCATCGACGGCGCGATGTAGAGCACGTCGTCCTCGGTCCCCGGCATCACGTCCTTCGGCGTCGGCACCACTTTCGAGAAGTCGGCCGCGAAGATGAAGTTCTCGACGGTCGGCCGCACGCACATGCTGACGAAGTCGTCGGTCAGGCAGGCGTAGTGCACCCACTGCTCGACGAGTTCTTGGCGCTGACTGCTGTAGGTGCCGTCGTAGTTGCGGCTGAGACTGGAGTAGCTCGCACCGATGCCGGCGGCGAACGCACGCAGCTGGCCGTTGCGGAAGGTGACCAGGTTCGGGTTCGGGCGGTTGCTGTCGATCAGGCCGATTTCTTCACCGACCGCGAGCGTGTCGATGATGGTGCCGGGGGACAGCGCGATCTGGCGCGCGATGTCGTTGCCGTTGTCGTCCTTCAGCGGGCCCTCGTAGCCGCCGCCGTCTGGCGCCTGGCGCTTCACGTAGCCGGTCAACATCGCGGCGACCTTCGCCGCGATGCGCTCCGACTCCTCGTAATCCTTGATGTCCTCGATGCGACCAATGACGCTGGCGTACCGAGTCACCCCGCGCGATTGACCGATACGCTGCAGGTGTGCCAGGTGAAGCATGCGGTCTGCCGGGATCGACTTCGGGTCTTGCCGCAGGCTCACCGCCTCGCTCGGGTGGCGCTTGTGCACAGCGTAGTTGGACGCACGCCCCCAGGCATTGCGCTGGATGCCATGCTCGAAGCCCCGGGCAGCATCGGTGTAGTCCATCGGCACCATGTCCGCTTCCAGCAGCTCCAGCGAGAACGGCACCCGGGTCCCATGATCGAGTCCAGGCACCTGCCCCAAGAGGATCTGAGCGAAGGCTTCCCCATCTCGGTACAGCGAGCGGGCAAGCAGGCGCTGGCAACGCGCATAGCTGTGCTGCCAACGGACTTCAGGGCGCCGCTGCCGATCGCGCCAGGCGGACGACAAGGCCTTCGCATAGTCAGTGTGAATCTCGCC
>NZ_JBFUFP010000518.1:0-3788 GCF_056403375.1 Rhizobacter sp. P2_H2 | reverse complement strand
CAGCTGGAGCTGTACCGCAACAAGGTCGAGCTGGAGATCGAGGCGCACGAGCAGATCGCGCGCTCGACCGAGGAGGCCGTGGCGCGCGGCGACCTCGATCCGAAGCAGGCGGCGCTGGACAAGGCGCGCAACGAGGCCACGTTGCGCAACCTGCGCGAGCGGCTGGTGGAAGTCGGCACGGTCGATCCGGGCAAGCTGCCGAAGCCGCAGTACCTCGAGCAGCCGGCGCGCCTGTTCTCCAAGGAGGCGTCGACCGAGTCGGGCACGCTCTGGGAAGCGTCGGTGGCGAAGAAAGTTCTGGGCGACKAACCCGAGAGCACGGGGCGCCCGCCTCGGCCGGGCGAGGTCGAGGAGCCCCATCCCACGGTGCCGGACACTGCGCCGGAGGGATCGGACGGCAAGAGCATGTTCGATCGCACGCAGCAGCAGGCCGACGAGGCATCGGGTCGGCTCGACCGTGGCAACACCTTCAACAACGAGCAGGAGGTGCGCCATCCGCACAACGAGGTCTACGTCGACATCGGCGAGAACGGCAAGCGGGTGCGCGTCGACTCGTATGTGCCGGGCGAGGAAATCATCTCGCGCAAGTACACCCAGCTGTCCGAGCTGAGCGAGGAACATGCGATCGGCTACATCAACGAGCTGATCGAGAAGTACCCGCGCGGCGCGGTGATCTCCGACGTGCCGTCGACCCGCGCGAGCGGCCTGGCCGGCAAGACACTCGACGGCGAGTACGTGCTGCAGGTGCCGGAGCAGCTGCGGCCGATCCCGCGCGAGGTGCTGGAGAACGCGCGCAAGGCCGGCGTCACGATCCGCGACCCCGAAGGCCGCGTCTACACCGTGGAGCATCCGGAAGGCACCGGGCGCCCGGGCAAGCGGGCATCGGTGGCGGACCAGGAGATGCATGCGGCGGACATGCAGGTCGCATTGCTGCGTCACGTGCCCGAGTCGATGCGCGCGGCACTGGGCGACACCGTGATCGAAGTGGTGCCCGAGCATTGGTACAACAGGGAATACGAGAGCCGGCGCTCGGGCGCGGTCACGCTGGTGAAGGACGGGCGCCCCTACGTCGTGATCCGCGAAGGCACGCCGATTTCGCGCCTGGCCGACGAAGGCCCGCACATCATGCAGGCGCACGACGAGGCCACGCGCCAACGGGTGGCCCTGCACGATGAAGCCAACATGAGGCGCTGGAACTCGCTCAGCGTCAAGGAACAGACCGAGCTCTACCGCAACAAGCTCGAACTGGAGATCCTGGGGCACGAGCACATCGCCCGCTCGTTGCGGGCGGAAACGGCGCGCAGCGTGGCCGGTGAACAGGCGCTCGACTTCGAATTTGGTCGCAACCAGCAGACCCTGAAGAACCTGCGCGAGCGCCTGGCGGAACTCGACACGATCACCTCAGCCGGCGCGGCCAAGACGCGCGAGCAGAAAGCCATCCTGAAGGAGCGCCTCGAACAGCCGGCGCGGCTGTTCTCCAAGGAGGTCTCGCCGCTGATGGAGACGCAGACGGCCCAGCGGTCCGTCGTCTTCGAGCCCTTCTCCGGCCCGTCGCTGGCGAGCGCGCGCGAGCTGCAGCAGCGCAACCCCGGCGCGGATGTCGTCACGTCCGAGGCCCGGCGTCCGCCGGGACAGGCCGACATCGAGCAGTTCCAGGCGGGTGGCGGCCGCTTCATCGGCGAGCGCTTCGGCCAGTCGCTGCCCGACAACTCGGTGGACGAGATGCACGTGCGCTTCCCGCTTCCGCACAGCAAGGGCAGTGAATTCGCGATCAGCCGCAACATGCTCGAACCGGGCAGGAGCATGATCGATCTCGCCCTGGAGATGCAGGCGAACGTCGAGAGCATCACCAACCTCGCGCCCCATGCGCTGCGCAAGCTCAAGCCGGGTGCCACGATGGAAGTGGTGTTCCACGAACGCGAGATCAGCGCCGAACTGGCCAGGCTGATCCATCCCGACCCGGACAGCCCGCTCGGCAGGAGCGGTTTCCGGTTCGAACGGGTCGGGCCCGAACAGCGCGTGCCGCGCAGCGAGGTGGCGCCCCATTCCGGCCACGGACTCCTCGAGATGGGCGTGGACCTGACCGAGGTCAGCGTGATGAAGCTGCGCAAGGTGCCCAAGGAGGCGCCACCGGTCGAGCCGCCACCGGCTGCACCGCCGCCCTCCTCGGCGCCCCCCGGGCCGCCTGACACGCCGCCCACCCGCTCGGCACCGAGCGAGCAGGAACGCGCCGAAGGCCGCGCCAAGCGCAGCGAACGCAAGCAGAAGGAACGCCAGGAACACCAGGCGCGCGCCGAAGCGCGCCAGCAGAAGCTCGAGCAGGAGGCCGCACAGCGCCAGGCGATGCAGGACCGGGTGGCTGCCGCCGCCACCGAGACGGCCGCACGCCGCGACGCCGTCGCGCAGGGCCGCGTCAGCCCCGAGGCCGACCTGCAGCAGCGCGTCGCGGAGGTGGCGAAGAGACTGGACATCCCGGTCGCCGACCTGGCCGAGGCGATCCGCCATTTCACCGACGACCTGGGCGGCAGCGGCCGGACCCTCGATGCCCAGGAGCTGATCGACAGCCTGCGCAACCGCACGCGCGAAGGCCAGCCGCCGCGTTACGGCGAACTGGAGACCTGGGTGGCGCAGAGCGTGCTCGAGCAGAACGCGTTGGCCATCAAGATGATGCGCGAACACATCGCGGAGGTTCGTCCGCATGCGGTGCTCGGCGTCAAGCGCGGCGGCGCGCTCCTGGCCGAGATGCTGGCGCAGGGCGTGGCCGACTTCCCCGAGTCCGTGCACGTGCCAAAGTCCGACAACGGCGAGCGCATCCGCAACCTGCGCGGCGAGATCATGAAGCGCATCGCGGCCGGCCAGACCGACTTCGCCATCGTCGACTTCTACATGGGTGGCGTGTTCGCCGGCGAGCTGCTGAAGATGATCCGCCCCATCGTCGAAACGCAGCCGGGCGTGCGCTTCGAGGTCATGTGGATGCGCGAGACGCACGGCTTCGACCGCCTGACCGTGCGGCCCGAGCCGGGCAAGCGGCTGAAGCCGTCGCTGGGGGAGCTCGAGCGCGGCGTGGCCACCGGAAGCGGCATGAGGCTGCAGACGCAGGAGAGCAAGATCCTCGTCAAGCGGGCAGACGGCTCCGTCATCGAGGTGCCGGCGCCGAAGATCAAGTTCCTGCTGCCGGAGGGGCCCGGCGTCGTGGTGCCTGCGCCGCACGGCACCGATGCCGCCCTCGCACAGCGGCAGCGGCTGCGGGTGACCGAATATCCCGTGCAGGTGGCCCTGGGCGACGACATGGACACCGTGGTGGACGGCAAGGCGACGCATCCGATCACCCTCTACGATCGCGAGGGCAGGACCGTGCGGCAGATCCCCGTCGGCACCATCGATCCCGCCACCGGACAGCCCCTGCGCACGACCAAGGAGATCCTGATGAAACTGATCGAAGATCCGGACTTCGACGGCAAGGGCAGCGAGGACAAGCGATGACGAACGCGACGACAGGCCCCGAAGCGGCACAGCGCAGGCCGCGCGTGCTCGACCCCGGTTGCAGCTACGGCGACCTGCTGCGCCGCCTCGCGCCCCAGGGCTGGCAGGTGGCAACCGAGGCGAAGGCGCCGCTCGTGCCGGGCGAGCCGGAACATGCCTCGCTGGTGCGCGGCGGCGAGCAACTCGTCTACACCTTCAACCCGGTGTGCCGTCTGCGCGTGCTGGAAGCGTCCGCGGGATTGGACGCGGACAGTCTCTCGCAGCTGCCGATCGCCGGGGCCGAATCGGTCGGCGCCTGGCTGGAC
>NZ_JBFUFP010000517.1:0-3789 GCF_056403375.1 Rhizobacter sp. P2_H2 | reverse complement strand
GCCACGCGGCGCCCATGCAGAAGCGCGAGGCACCGGCCTCCTGCGCCCGGCGCGCGGCGTCGAGCACGGCCTCGGTGTCCATCAGCTTGCCGGCCTCGACACCGGTGTCGTAGCGCGCCGCCTGCGGGCAGTAGCTGCAGTCTTCGGGGCAGCCGCCGGTCTTGATCGACAGCAGCGTCGACAGCTGCACCTCGGCCGGGTCGAAGTGCTCGCGGTGCACGGTCTGCGCGCGGAACATCAGCTCGGTGAACGGCAGCTCGAACAGGGCCTCGATGTCGGCCACCTGCCAGCGGTCGGTCGTCGCGGCCTGGGCGGCGGCACGGGTGACGAGGTGGACGGGTGCTTCGTGGATCGTCATGGGTGTTCTTTTCTAGGCGGGTTGATAGGCCAGGCGCACGTAGATCGGCGCGAACGCCTCGGCCTGCGTGATCTCCAGCAGCCGCTCGCGCGCCAGCTCCAGCATCGCGATGAAGGTCACCACCAGCACCTGCGGTCCGCGGGTCAGGTCGAACAGCTCCTCGAACATCGCGAAGCGGCGGCCCTGCAGGCCGCGCAGCACGATGCTCATGTGCTCGCGCACGCTCAGCTCCTCGCGGGTGATCGTGTGGTGCTGGTTCAGCTTGGCGCGCTTCAGGATGTCGGCCCAGGCGGCGCGCAGCTCGTCGATCTCGACATCCGGAAAGCGCGGCGTCAGCGATTGCTCGATGGTCACCTGCGCGCGCAGGAAATCGCGCCCCAGCACCGGCAGGCGGTCGAGCCCGGCTGCCGCCAGCTTCATCTGCTCGTACTCCAGCAGCCGGCGCACCAGCTCGGCGCGCGGGTCCTCGGGCTCCTCGCCCTCGGCCACCTTCTTCGGCGGCAGCAGCATGCGCGACTTGATCTCGATCAGCATCGCCGCCATCAGCAGGTATTCGCTGGCGAGCTCGAGGTTGGTCTTGCGGATCTGGTCGACATACGCCAGGTACTGGCGCGTCACGCTGGCCAGCGGGATGTCGAGGATGTTGAAGTTCTGCTTGCGGATCAGGTAGAGCAGCAAGTCGAGCGGGCCTTCGAAGGCCTCGAGGAAGACCTCCAGCGCATCCGGCGGGATGTACAGGTCGGTCGGCATCGTGAACAGCGGCTCGCCGTACAGGCGCGCCACGGCCACGTGGTCGACCACGGTGGGCGCTGCCGCGTCGGTGGCGGCCTGCGCCAGGGCGTCTTCGCTCACGGGGTGCCCGCTCGGTGTCGCGTTCAGGGACGCTTCAATGCCCGGTCTGGTAGACGTAGGGCTGCTGGGCGACCTGGGCGTCGCGGTACTCGCTCTGCGCCTCGCGGTCGACCGGCTTGTCCCACAGCAGTTGGCGGCCCTCGAGCATCCGGCCCGCGAGCGTCGGGTCCTTGGCCTTCAGCTCCTCGATGAACGAGGTGGTGTCGGACTTGTAGGCTTTCCAGAAGAGCGGCATGGTCGGGGCCAGTGAAGCAGCGGAGGGCGGATTTTAGCCGGCCCGGGCGGCGGCCTCGGCGCCGGCCCTGTCGGCGACGATTCGCCCCGCCCCCAGCTCGGCCTCGAAGCCGGCGCGGCGGATCAGCGACAGCGGCTGCGCATCGACCCCGGCCAGGAACAGCGCCACCCCGCGCCGCGCGAGCGAGCGCTGACATTGCGCCAGCGCATCCAGCCCCGAGGTGTCCATCGACAGCATGCGCTGCAGGTCCAGTACCACCGCGCGGGTGCCGGGCAGCACGCGGGCCGGCAGCGCCTCCAGCGTGCCGACCGCGCCGAAGAACAGCGGCCCGCTCAGCGCGAACACCTGCACATCCGGCGCCGCGCTCTCGCAAGGCTCGACGCGGAACAGCGTGCTCATCCGGTAGATGAAGAACACGCAGGCGAGCACCAGCCCGAACTGCACGGCCACCGTCAGGTCGAACACCACCGTCAGCCCGAAGGTGCCCAGCAGCACCGTGCGGTAGTGCAGGCTGAAGCGGCGCAGGCGCGCGAACTCGTGCCATTCGCCCATGTTCCACGCGACGAACAGCAGGATGCCGGCCAGCCCCGCCAACGGCACGTGCACCGCCAGCGGCGCGGCCACCAGCACCACCGCGAGCAGCGTGGCCGCGTGCACGATGCCGGCCACCGGGCTGGTGGCGCCGGAACGCACGTTGGTCACGGTGCGGGCGATCGTGCCGGTGGCGGGGATGCCGCCGAACAGCGGGGCGACCATGTTGGCCACGCCCTGGCCCATCAGCTCCTGGTTCGGGTCGTGGCGCGGCGCCTCGCTGAGGTTGTCGGCGACGCGGGCGCACAGCAGCGATTCGACGGCGCCGAGCAGCGCGATCGTCAGGGTCGGGATCAGCAGCTGCTGCGCACTCGCCCAGCTGAACGGCGGCAGCGCGAGCCGCGGCAGGCCCTGCGGGATGCCGCCGAAGCGCGAGCCGATGGTCTCGACCGGCAACTGCAGCAGCGCGGTCGCGAGCGTCGCCAGCACCAGCGCGACGATCGGGGACGGCACGGCCTTCCAGCGTTTCGGCCACAACGCGACCAGCGCGAGGCAGCCGAGGCCCAGCGCCAGCGCCGCCGGGTTCATGCTGCCGGCATGCGAGGCGAGCGCACCCACCTGCGTGAAGAAATCCGCCGGCACCTTCTCGATGTGCAGCCCGAACAGGTCTTTCAGCTGCGACACGCCGATCAGCACCGCGATGCCGTTCGTGAAGCCGATGATGATCGCCACCGGGATGTAGCGCACCAGCGCGCCGAGCCGCAACGCGCCCATCGCGAACAGCAGCACGCCGGCCAGTGCGGTCGAGATCAGCAGGTTGGTCAGCCCGTAGCGCTCGACGATGCCGTAGACGATGACGATGAACGCACCGGCCGGCCCGCCGATCTGCACGCTGGAGCCGCCCAGCGCCGAGATCAGGAAGCCGGCGACGATGGCGGTGAAGATGCCCTGCTCGGGCTTGACGCCCGACGCGATCGCGAAGGCCATCGCGAGCGGCAGCGCGACCACGCCGACGGTGACGCCGGCCGATGCGTCCTGCCAGAAGCGCCGGCGGTCGTAGCCGCGCAGGCTGTCGAGCAGGCGGGGGCGGAACGGATGCAGGCGCATGGAACCCGAGTATCGGTCCGGCCCGCGCCGGCGTCGCTTGATCTGGATCAAACAGCGCCGGGCAGGCCGCCGCCGTCAGGCTTCCTGGCGGCGTGCGCTGTCGGCGAGCTTCAGGAACTCGTGCGGTTCGCCCACCATCCAGCGCGCCAGCTGGTCGAGCAGGTTCGAGTCGATCCGAGGCGCCGCGAAGGTGACCACCACGGTCTCCAGGTCGTCGAGGTTGCCGAGCTGGAAGCTGACCTTGCCCTGGTCGTGGTCGGGCAGCAGGCGCACCGTCATCGTGACGTCGGCGACGAAGCTGAAGCGCACTTCCTCGAGCCGGCCGTTGACCGGGTCGCGCACCCACTTCGAATCGGGCGCAATGCCGGCCTGGCGCAGGCGGGCTTCGAGCCGCTCGATCTCCGGCGGGAAGTCCTTGCTCATCGTGAGCGAGCGGCCCGACTTCTGCAGCGCGTGGATGACCACATGGTCGAACACCTCCTGCCCCCGGTGCTGCTTGCGCCGCGCGTCGACCCGGAAATCGCAGCGCGTGAGGCCGTCGACCGTGGTGCTCTTGTCGAACATGAAGCGCACCGGCGGGCGAGGCAGCAGCACGTTGAGCTGGGGCGCCAGGTCCATCCAGTAGCGCCAGGTGGTCTGGCAGGCCGTCTCGACCAKCGCGGCGTTGCGCGCGAGTGCGGCCGTGTCGACCGTCTGCTGCGTTTTC
>NZ_JBFUFP010000516.1:0-3790 GCF_056403375.1 Rhizobacter sp. P2_H2 | reverse complement strand
GGCGCGCCCCTTGTCGGCATCGCGCACGACGGCGCGCACCCGCTCGCCCCGCGCCAGCAGCTCGCGAGCGGCCGCGCCGCCGACCTGGCCGGTGATTCCGGTGATGGCATGCATGAAGACTTCCTTTCGTCGATTCGTCAATCAGGAGGCGAATCGTAGGAAGCGGTACCATTTGAGTAAAGGCAACCAGCGGCATATCATTGGTGACACTGAATCACGAATTGAGCGAACGATGACACTCGATGGCCGCCTGCTCTCCAACGTCGGCGTGCTGGCCGCGGTGATCGAAGGCGGCAGCTTCGTGCGCGCCGCCGAGGCGCTCGGCATGACGCCGTCCGGCGTCAGCCGGGCCGTCGCGCGGCTGGAGGCGCGCATCGGCGTGCGCCTGCTCGAGCGCACGACCCGCTCGCTGAACCTCACCGACGAAGGCCGCCGGCTCTATGCCGACATCAACCCGCTGGTGCTCGGCATCGAAGACGCGGTGACGCACGCCACCAGCTCGTCGGGCACCGTGCAGGGCCGGCTGCGCGTCAACACCGATGCGTTCACGTCGCGCCTGCTGCTGGCGCCGCACCTGCCGCGCTTCCTCGCGCTGCACCCCGGCCTGACGCTCGAGCTGATCGCCCGCGAGCAGCTCGGCGACCTGGTCGGCGAGGGCTTCGACATCGCGGTGCGCTTCGGCGAGCCGCCGAGCTCGTCGCTGGTGGCGCGCAAGCTGCTCGAGAGCCGCATCGTCACGGTCGCGTCGCCGGCCTACCTGAAGCAGCATGGCCGCCCGGCCACGCCCGGCGACCTGGCGCAGCACGCCTGCATCCAGGTGCGTGACATGGCCACCGGCCAGCCGTTTGCCTGGGAGTTCCTGCGCGGCCGCAAGCACCTGAAGGTGCCGACCGCCGGCCGCCTGATGCTGACCGACCCCGGTACGCTGCTCGCGACCTGCCTGGCCGGCACCGGCATCGCGCAGATCAAGGCGATCGGCATCCAGGAGCAGCTCGACCGCGGGCAGCTCGTCGACCTGTTCCCCGACTGGCCCGACGAGCGCTTCCCGCTGTATGCGCTCTACCCGTCACGCCAATGGCCGGCGGCCAAGGTGCGCGCCTTCATCGAGTTCGTCGTCGAGGTGCTGAAGGCTTCGCCGCCGGGATGAGCCCATTGTCGATTTCGCACCGCGCCGATCGTCGTCTGCAGACCCACCACTTCATGCCAGGAGACATCGATGACCCGTTCAGGCACCGGCACCGACGCCGACACCCCCGCCGCGATCCGGCAGCTTCTGCTCCGCTACGCGGAATCCGTCCTCGCCAAGGATGTCGAGGCCTTCGTGGCGCTCTACGCTGCCGACGTGCGGGTGTTCGACATGTGGAACCGCTGGTCCCATGACGGACGCCAGCCGTGGCGCGAGATGGTGCAGGGCTGGTTCGGCTCGCTGCACGACGAGCGCGTCACCGTGGCCTTCAGCGAGGTGCGAACCCGGGTGGCGCAGGACCTCGCCGTGCTGCACGCCTTCGTCTCGTTCGCCGCGATCGACACCGGCGGCGCCACCTTGCGCTCGATGACCAACCGCATCACGATGGCCCTGGCCCGCCAGGGCGACGACTGGAAAATTGTCCACCAGCACACCTCGGCACCGATCGACGGCGAGACCAAGGCGATCTTCCAGCGCTGAAGGCAGGTCAGAGCTCGTCGATCGCGTTGGCGCGCACGTCGTCGATCGCGAAGCGCTCGTTCGTCGTCACGTAGAAGCTCGCACCGAAGCGGCCCACCGGGTGGTAGTCCTGCAGGCGCACGCGCCAGCGCTCGGCGTCGACCAGTCCGTCGCGCACCGCCAGCCACAGGATGCGGCCGAGGAAGACGTAGCGGCTGTCGGTCTCCAGCGTCTCGTGCAGCACGCACTCGAAAGCCACCGGCGCCTGCGCGATGCGCGGCGGCGCGACGCAGCGCGACGGCGCTGCCGTGAGCCCGGCATGGTCGAGCTCGCTCTGGTGCGGCGGCAGCGCGCTGCCGCAGGCGTGCATCTGCGCGCTCATCGCCTCGTCGGTCAGGTGCACGACGAACTCGCGGCTGCGCAGGATGTTGGCCGCGGTGTCCTTCAAGCGGCCGTCGTGCAGCCGGTTGACGCTGATGAACACCAGCGGCGGGTCTTCGCCGAGCATGTTGAACATGCTGAACGGCGCGGCGTTGACGATGCCGTCGGCGCCGAGCGTGGTGACCAGCGCGATCGGCCGCGGCACGATCAGGCTGGCCATCAGCTTGTAGCGCTCGTAGGCGCCGAGCTCGCGGAAGTCGATGTCCATCGGCGCGGTCACGCAAGATCGGTGCCGCGCCGGGCGACTTCACACGAGGCTCACTCCGCCGTCGCCGGCTCGATCACCGAGCGCACCTGCGAGACCCGGTTCGCCGGAAACCCGCCCAGCTCCGCATGGCGGCGCACCGCGGCGGCATCCGGCGCCTGGTAGATGCAGTAGAGGCGGTCGTCGGTCACGTAGCTGTGCACCCACTGGATGCTGGGGCCCATGCTGTTGAGCACGCCGCATGATTTTCGGGATATGGCCTTCAGGTCCTGCGGTGTAAGCTGGCCGGCGCCGGGGATGTCTCTCTCGATCACGAACCTGGGCATGTCGCACTCCTGCGGGGTTGAGGTGTCCCATGCTCCCGCACGGGGCCCGGCACGGTCATCAAGCGCGTCTGAATTCCGCATGAATTCCCGCCGGCGCGCCGCCACCCGAGGAGCGAACCGCCATGCCCGCGCCCACCG
The DNA here is from genome assembly GCF_056403375.1 of Rhizobacter sp. P2_H2. NCBI lineage: Bacteria > Pseudomonadati > Pseudomonadota > Betaproteobacteria > Burkholderiales > Sphaerotilaceae > Rhizobacter > Rhizobacter sp. P2_H2. The sequence continues at coordinate 1,035 of NZ_JBFUFP010000516.1, read as the reverse complement.
TCCTGTACCGCTTCGGCGACTTCGAGCTGCAGCCCGGGCAGCGCCTGCTGCTGCGCCACGGCCAGCCGCTGACGCTCACCGCCCGCGCGTTCGGCGTGCTGGTCGCGCTGGTCGAGCGCGCCGGGCAGCAGGTGTCGAAGGACGAGCTGATGCAGCTCGTCTGGGCCGGCCTCGTCGTGGAGGAGAACAACATCGCGGTGCACGTGGCGCAGCTGCGCAAGCTGCTGGGCGCGCCGGCGATCTCGACCATCGCCGGCTGCGGCTACCGCTTCGCGCTCGAGGTGTCGCGCGGTGCCGCGCAGCCCGCCGTTGCCGGCCGCGAATCCGGCGAATCGGACGAGCCGCCCGGCAACCTGCCGGCCCGCACCCCGGCCCTGATCGGCCGCGCGGCCGAGCTGGCCGAACTGGGGGCGCTGCTCGACGCCCACCCGCTGGTGACGGTATGCGGCGGCCCCGGTGTCGGCAAGACCCACCTCGCGATGGCCGCCGCCGCGCGGCGCCGCGCCCGCCACCGCGACGGCAGCTGGTGGATCGACCTCGCACCGCTGACCGACGGCGCGCAGATCGCCCCGCTGATCGCCGGTACGCTCGGCCTGAAGCCRGTGGCCGGCGAAGACACGCTGGCGGCGCTGGTGCGCAGGCTGAAGCCGCGCTCGCTGCTGCTGGTGCTCGACAACGCCGACCACCTGGCGCCGGAGGTGGCCCGGCTGGCCGGCGCGCTGGTGCAGGCGACGCCGCGCGTGTCGGTGCTGGTGACCAGCCAGGTGCCGCTGCGCGATCCGGCGCACCGGCTGCTGCGGCTCGGGCCGCTCGGCCTGCCACCCGAGGGGGCCTCCATCGACGAGGCCGCGCGCTGCGACGCAGTGCAACTGCTCGCCGAACGCGCGGCCGGCGCCGGCAGCCCGCTGGCCGGCGACGCGCGCAGCATCGATGCCGCCACCGACATCTGCCGCCGGCTCGACGGCAACGCGCTCGCGATCGAGCTGGCCGCGGCCCGGCTGCCGGCCCTCGGCCTGGCCGCGCTGGCCGAGCGGC
>NZ_JBFUFP010000515.1:0-3792 GCF_056403375.1 Rhizobacter sp. P2_H2 | reverse complement strand
GCCGTGGCTGACGCGGCCGCCGGCCATCGCGTAGTCCCACGCGGTCTTCACGTCGGCCGGGCCGTCGATCTTGCTCTGGCCCTTGCCGGAGCTGCTCATCACCGGCTTCACGATGCAGGGGTAGCCAATTCCATCACTGTTCTTGCCGTCGATCGCCGCCCCTGCATCGTGAAGCCGGTGATGAGCAGCTCCGGCAAGGGCCAGAGCAAGATCGACGGCCCGGCCGACGTGAAGACCGCGTGGGACTACGCGATGGCCGGCGGCCGCGTCAGCCACGGCCGCGTGATCGTCGAGGGCTTCATCGACTTCGACTACGAGATCACGCAGCTCACCGTGCGCGCGCTCGGTGCCGGCGGCCAGGTCGAGACGCACTTCTGCGACCCGATCGGCCATGTGCAGGTCAGCGGCGACTACGTCGAGAGCTGGCAGCCGCACCCGATGACGCYGGCCGCGCTGGCGCGCTCGCGCGAGATCGCGAAGGCGGTCACCGACAACCTGGGCGGCCAGGGCCTGTTCGGCGTCGAGCTGTTCGTGAAGGGCGACATGGTGTGGTTCAGCGAGGTCAGCCCGCGCCCGCACGACACCGGCATGGTGACGATGATCACGCAGTGGCAGAACGAGTTCGAGCTGCATGCGCGCGCGATCCTCGGGCTGCCGGTCGACACTGCGCTGAAGAGCCCGGGCGCGAGCGCGGTGATCTACGGCGGCGTCGAGGCCAAGGGCATCGTGTTCGACGGCGTCGCCGACGCGATGCGCGTGCCGAACAGCGACATCCGCCTGTTCGGCAAGCCGGAGAGCTTCAAGAAGCGGCGCATGGGCGTGGCGCTGGTGCACGACAAGGATGTCGAGGTCGCGCGCACGCAGGCCAAGCTGGCGGCAAGCAAGGTGAAGCCCCGCGAGGCGTGATCCGTCAATCGTCGTCGCGCGCCTTGTACTGGCTGGTCAGCAAGGTCTGCGCCGACGGCGGCACCGCCTCGTAGTGGCTCAGCTCCAGCGTGTAGCGCCCCTGCCCGCCGGTCATGCCGTTCAGCCGCGCCTGGTAGCCGTTCAGCTCCGACAGCGGCACCAGCCCGTGCACCGTGATGCTGCCGGCCTGCATCGTGCGCGTGCCGTTCACCTGCCCGCGCTTGGCCGACAGGTCGCCGGTGATGTCGCCCATCGAGAACTCCGGCGCGGTGATCTCCACCTTCACCACCGGCTCCAGCACGATCGGCTGGGCCTTCATCACCGCATCGATGAAGGCCTTGCGGCCGGCCGTCACGAAGGCCACCTCCTTCGAATCGACCGAGTGGTGCTTGCCGTCGTAGACGATCACGCGCACGTCCTTCACCGGGTAGCCGGCGACCACGCCGCTGTCGAGCACCTGGCGCACGCCCTTCTCGACCGCGGGCAGGAACTGGCCGGGGATCGTGCCGCCCTTCACCTGGTCGACGAACTCGAAGCCCGCGCCGCGCGCGAGTGGCTCGATGCGCAGGAACACCTCGCCGAACTGGCCGGCACCGCCGCTCTGCTTCTTGTGGCGGTGGTGGCCTTCGGCCGGCACGGTCACCGTCTCGCGGTACGCGATGCGCGGCGGCCGCGTCGACACCTCGCACTTGTAGGTGTCGCTCATGCGCTCGAGCAGCGTGCGCAGGTGCAGCTCGCCGAGGCCGTAGACCACCGTCTCGTTCGTGCTCGCCGCATGCTCGACCTTCAGGCACGGGTCCTCGTCGACCAGCTTCTGCAGGATCTCCCACATGCGCTGCTCGTCGCCGCGGCGCTTCGGCTCGATCGCGAGGCCGTGCACCGGCACCGGGAACTCCAGCGGCTTCAGGTGCAGGTGGTCGTCTTCGGCAGCGTCGTGCAGCACCGCGTCGAAGTGCATCTCGTCGACCTTCGCGACCGCGCACAGGTCGCCCGGGATGCCGCGCGGCACCTCGACATGGTCCTTGCCCTGCAGCATGAACAGGTGGCCCACCTTGAACGGCTTGCGGCCGTCGCCGATGTAGAGCTGGCTGTCGCGCGTGACCGTGCCCTGGTGGATGCGGAAGATCCCCATCTTGCCGACATACGGGTCGACGGTGACCTTGAACACATGCGCGATCACGTGCAGCGACGCATCCGGCTGCGCATGCAGCTCCTTCGCATCCGCACCCTCGCCCTTGAAGAACTGCGGCGGGTTGCCTTCGGTCGGGTTCGGCAGCAGCAGGTCGATCACGTCGAGCAGCTCGGCCACGCCGGCGCCGTTGCGCGCCGAGACGAAGCAGATCGGGACCAGGTGACCCTCGCGCAGCGCCTGCTCGAGCGGTGCATGCAGCTCGCGCGGGTCGACGTCGCCATCGTTGAGGTAGCGGTCGACGAAACCGGGGTCGACCTCGACGACCTGCTCGACCAGCGCGCGGTGCGCCGTCTCCACAGAAGAAAAATCCGCCTCGCCGGACGGATTGAAGAAGCAGTCGACCACCTGGGTGCCCTGGGCCGCGGGCAGGTTCAGCGGCAGGCACTCCTTGCCGAAGGTGGCCTGGATCTTCGCGACCAGGTCCGGCAGGTCGAGCCCCTGCGCATCGATCTTGTTGACGATGATCATGCGGCACAGCCCGCGGTGCGCCGCCCAGTCCATCATGCGCGAGGCCATCATCTCGATGCCGGTCTGCGCGTTGATCACGATGGCCGCGGTCTCGACCGCCTCCAGCGCCGTCATCGACTGGCCGACGCAATCGGGCATTCCCGGCGTGTCGATCAGGTGGATCTGCGCGCTGCCATGCCCGAAGTGCATCAGCGTCGAGTTCAGCGAATGCTGCACGCGGCGCTCCATCGGGTCGAAATCGCTGACCGTCGTGCCGCGCTCCAGGCTGCCGGGCGCGCCGATCGCCCCCGCCTTGCACAGCAAGGCCTCGGTCAGGCTGGTCTTGCCGGATGCCGTCTGGCCGACCAGCGCGAGCGACCGGATGGCCGCGATCCCGGTGTTCACGGGATTCGATAGGCTTGACATGGCGCTCTCCTTTCGCGCCACAGGCGCTGAGCGGTGAGGGGGCGATCGAGGTTAGTGGATCGCACCGGCGGCGGCAAGCGGGGGCACCCGCGGCCGCGGCGGAGGGCATCGATCCCGGGCATGGTGGTGTCCTACAGCAGGCGGTACCGGTGGCCGACAGCCGGCGCGAGCGGTCCGCGTCACAGTGACCCTTCAGGCAACGGTCGTTTGCCCGAAGGATCCGTCATGACCACCCAGCCAGATTCCGGCCGCAACACCGGCCGAAAGAGCGACACCACCGTGCGGCGTGACCGCRACGCGGAGCCGCAGCTGCCGCACGAACGCGACGAGTCGAGCCAGAAGGACGAGACGCCGCGCCCGCGCATCGAGCAGGCGCACCGCGACGTGTCGCGCGGCCTGGTCGACACCGACCGCGGGCCGCCGATGGACAAGGCCTACAAGAAGCAGCAGTGACGGAGGTCGCTCAGGCCCGCACGATCGCCAGGCCCAGCGTCTCGAACCCGGCCAGCGCCTTCTTCGGCGTGTCGCCGTCGACGATCAGCCCGGTGGCGGCGCTGCAGGGCGCGATCGTGTACGCCGAGGCGCTCTGCAGCTTCTCGGCCGAGGCCGGCACCCAGGTTTCGGCCGCCTGCGTCATCAACGCGCGCTTGATGTGCGACTCTTCCAGGTCGCCGGTGGACAGCCCCGCGCCGATGGAGATGCCGGTGACGCCCATGAAGTACAGATCGGCCCGGATGCGGCCGATCGCCTCCAGCGCGCCGGCACCGACTGACACCACCGAGTGCTTGAACAGCCGGCCGCCGATCAGCACGACCTCGATC
>NZ_JBFUFP010000514.1:0-3799 GCF_056403375.1 Rhizobacter sp. P2_H2 | reverse complement strand
CAGCAACTCGGGGTGCGGCTGGATCGGCAGGCCGAGCTGTCGGCCCTTGAACTGCCCCTGCCGGTAGCCGATCTCGAGGAAGTCGTCGGGGCGGATCGTCGCCGCCGACGCCTTGATCCAGTCGTTCAGCGGCAGCAACACGCCTGCCGCGCCGTACTCGCCGGCCCACACGCTGTCGAAGCTGACGATGTCGTAGGCCGAGCGCTGGTCGTGCGCATTGAGCAGCGTGAGCCGGCGCACGTCGTCGTAGCCGACCACTTCGATCTCGACGTTGCCCCCGGCGCGTCGACCCAACTCGCGCGCGCCGGCGCGCAGCGCGATGGAGAACGGGTCGCCGACGATCAGCATGCGCACCGTCTGGCCGTGCAGGAAGCCGGCCACCACCGGCGCGGCCGGCGGCAGGTCGGGCTGCGGTTTGTTCGACGTGAAGTACAGGGCAGCAGCCACCAGAGCGGCGGCGCCGATGGCGATCACGGAGACGATGCGCTTGGACATGGACTCGCTCCCGGCTCGTGACGGCGATGTGCTTGCGCGGCGTGCCTATGCCGTCGTGTGGCCCGACCCCTGCACTGATTCTGCGCCCAAATGACATGAGCAGCCCCATCCGAGTGACCGACTCAGTATTCCTCGCAGGCGGCGGGTCAGCATGGTTCGAGCTCACTGATGCCAAGGGCAGGAAGATTGCGGTTGGCGTAGCAGGGCGTGCATTGCTTCCCGACCCGCTGAAGATCCTCGACTTGAACCGCTATCCTCCGCAAGCTTGATGTGAGGACCGTCATCGGCAGGGCCTCTCATGTCGGCAAACCGGCGCTTGCCGCACTCAAGGATCCGGGGTGAATCATGTTGTTTGACCCAGCGCGCCACGAGCCACTGCGGGTGATTCCCTGGGACGAAGACCTCGTCCGGGGCAGCATTCGCCGGATCGTGACAGAGACCGAGGCCCGGTTCACGCCGGAGAGCTGGTGGTCGCCCCACCCGCGTGATCTGGAGCCGGGCGAAGACGCCGCACAGCCCGCAACGCCGCTCTACTACGGCGCCTGCGGTGTGGTGTGGGCGCTGCACCATCTGCAAGATGCGGGCGCCGTTCGCTTGCAGCGCGACTATCGCGACTCTGCACGGCTGGCCGACCTGCTGGCGCGCAACACATCCTGGCTGGGTACCGAGGCGGCTGCGCATGCCGGCTCTTTCATGATGGGGGAGTTGCCCTTTCGCTTGCTCGAATACGCAGCGACGCCGCTGCCGGCCACCGCGGGCCGCTTGTCTGAGCTGATCGCCGCCCACATGGAACACCCAGCGCGCGAACTGATGTGGGGCTCGCCCGGCACACTGCTGGCTTCTCTCTTCCTGCATCAGCGGACCGGCGAAGCACGCTGGGCCGAACTTTTCCGCAGCACGGCGGCGGTGCTGTGGTCGCAGCTCCTTTGGTCCGACGAGTTTGCCTGCCACTACTGGATGCAGGACCTGTATGGCCGCCAGTCCACCTACATCGACGCAGTCCATGGTTTCGTGGCGACCGCTGTACCCCTGATACACGGCCGCCACTTGCTGGACGAGACCGATTGGGGTGCCTGGCAGTCCTGCATCGAAAACACCGTACTGCGCACTGCCACCTGGGAAGGCCAGCACGTCAACTGGCGCGCCGTACTGACGCCGCCGCCCGCCAGACCCTTGCTGATGCAGTACTGCCACGGCGCACCTGGCTTCGTAGTCTGCGTGGCCGACCTGCCGAGCCCTGCGCTGGACGAAGTGCTCGCCGCAGCAGGTGAAGCGGTCTGGGCCGCCGGACCGCTGAACAAGGGCTCCAACTTGTGCCACGGCACCGGCGGCAACGGTTACGCTTTTCTCAAGCTATACCGGCGCACCGGTGATGCGATGTGGCTGCAGCGCGCGCAATCCTTTGCAATGCACGGCATAGCGCAGACTGAGGCCGATGCGAGGCTGTACGGCCAACTGCGCTATTCGCTGTGGACCGGCGACCTTGGCTTCGCCATCTACCTGTGGAACTGCCTGCATGGTCGCGCCGATTTCCCGACGCTGGACCTGTTTTGAAACGCATGACGGCCCATGCGCTCCCCACATCGGGTCTGCGGCGCCACAGCCGGCGCAGCGAACCGCTGCTCGCCCGACTCACGACCGCGTATCGACCGCGATCCAGTTGATTTCCCACGTCACGCCGCCGTCGGCCGAGAACGCCTGCTCGAAGCGGCAGCTGTCGGCGCCGGCCGACTCGATGACGAAGCGCACGAGCACGGGCCGGCCGTTGAATTCCTCCGCGCTGTAGAACACGCCGCGCGGGGTGCCGCCGAATCCACCCGTCATCGCAGCGGCGAGCGTGCCGGACGCGGCGTTGGAGAAGTTGAGCGTCCAGCGCCTGAGCGTCGTGTCGAAGAGCCGCAGCGACAGCCCCTGGATTCGCCCTGCAGGTCCGGAGACGTCGAGCTCGGCGAGGTTCGCGCGACCGCCCAGCACCGGGCTCACGACGGTCGTGCCGGCGTACTCCGCCCAGGCGTCGGATCCGCTCAGCGGCTGCAGGCGGCGCCGGAGCTGCGTGTGCCAGCGACCGTGCTCGAACTCGAAATCATGCGGCGAGCCGACGGGTGTCGCGGGGATGGCCCGCACGGCGCCGGCTGGTGCAGTCGATGGCGGCGCAGGCACGGCGCAGGCGCCGAGGAGCGCCAGCAGGCCGGCGATGCCGTACGAGATCGAACGGGTGGGCAGCTGGATCATGGTTGCAAGGCATCCGACGGTGAGAGGTGACTACACTCGGGCGCACTCTAGCCAGCACCATGGACACCGCCAAGAAGGCACCTGCAGGTAACCGTCCGCGCGTGGCACGTGCCAACGCGATCCCGGGCTGCGCGCTGACGGCTGCGCTGGCCGCCATCGGCGGGCGCTGGAAGCTGTTCGTCGTGTACCGGCTGTCAGACGGCCCGCGGCACTTTGCCGCGCTGCGTCGCAGCCTGCCGGACGTGTCGGCCAAGGTGCTGGCGCAACAACTGCGCGAGATGCAGGCCGATGGTCTCGTGAGCCGGGAGCGCAGCGGGCCGGTGCCGGCCGTCGTGCACTACGCGCTCACGCCGCATGGGCGCTCGGTGCTGCCGGTGGCGGAGGCGATCCGCCATTGGGGCATGGCACATCAGGCTGCGCATGCGGGCCTGGGCCCGGCGGATGGCGTGGTCGTCGATGCGCGTGCGGTGTGTGGTGATGTCGATTCGGGTCTGCCTCGAACGTCGAGTCTGTGATCGGACCTTCAAGGTCCCGTACTCGAGAGGAGAGATCGACCATGAACCCCACCATTTCGGCCTTTGAATCGTCGCCTGACCGCGGCCGCGGGCTCGCGCGCGACATGCGCGTTCGCTGGGCGCTGGAGGAGGCAGGGCAGCCCTACGAGGTCCGCCTGCTTTCCTTCGCGGCGATGAAGGCGCCGGCGCATCGCGCGCTGCATCCCTTCGGGCAGATCCCGACCTATCAGGAAGACGATCTGGTGCTGTTCGAGTCGGGCGGCATCGTGCTGCACATCGCGGAGCATCACGCCGGCCTGCTGCCCGCCGACGCGAATGCCCGGGCCCGTGCGATCACCTGGATGTTTGCCGCGGTCAACACGGTGGAGGTGCCGATCATCGAGTTCCAGAACGCCAAGCTGCTGGAGCGCGACAAGAGCTGGTACGACGAGCGCCTGCCTCTCGTCGTGGAGCGCGTGCGTGTCCGGTTGGGCGAGTTGTCCGATCGACTGGGCGATGCGGAGTGGCTCGATGGTGCGTTCAGCGCGGGCGACCTGATGATGGTCGCGGTGCTGCTC
>NZ_JBFUFP010000513.1:0-3805 GCF_056403375.1 Rhizobacter sp. P2_H2 | reverse complement strand
GAGCACTTCCTTGCCGAGGCTGTCGAGCAGGAAGCTGGAGTTGCGGTACAGCGCGCCGCCGCTGGTGGCCTGCACGTAGCCGCCGAGCAGCCCGGTGGCGAGCGTCGACTCGAACAGCACCGGCACCACGCAGGTCTTGATCTTGCGCGACTTCAGCCGCGACAGCGCGCGCTCGGCGGCGTAGCGGCCGATGGCCTCGGGGCTGGCGAGATCGCCGGGCGCGCGCATCGAGCTGTACCAGGCGTCGCGCTGCATGTCGTCGCCGCCGCGGCCGGGCAGCGACGCGATCGGCGCCACCGACACCGAGTGCCGCGAACTGGCATAGCCGCCGCGGAAGCCGCGGCTGTTGCCGGCGAAGAAGTGCGATTGCTGCGCCGACACGCCGGCGCCTTCGCTGTTGGTGATGCGGCGGTCGGTGGTGAGCGCGGCGGCCTCGCAACGCTGCGCGATCTCGGCAGCACCGGCGGCATCGATGTCCCACGGGTGGAACAGGTCGAGGTCGCGGGTGGCGGCTGCGCCGAGCGCCAGGTCGGCGTCATCCGGCAGGCCGGCGGCCGGGTCTTCGGCGGTGAAGCGGGCGATGTCGTAGGCGGCCTTGACCGTCTGCTCCAGCGCGGCCGGCGAGAAATCGGACGTGCTCGCGTTGCCGCGGCGCTGGCCGAGGTAGACGGTGACACCGATCGACTTGTCGCGGTTGCGCTCGACGTTCTCGATCTCGCCCTTGCGCACCGACACCGACAGGCCCGCGCCTTCGGAGACCTCGACCCCCATGTCGCTCGCGCCGAGCGTCTTGCCGAGCGACAGCGCGTCTTCGACCAGTTGCTCGAAGCGCTCGCGCGAATACGCGAAACCGTGGGTGGGGAGGGAGGACTGGGTCATGGAGGCGGCAGGCGCACGAGGCAGCCAAGAGGAAGCGAGGGCTATCATACCGACGCCCTTGCCCGTGCAGCCCTCGTTTCCCCTCATGGCCCCTCGAACTCCCAAGAATCACGTGCCCGACCCTGTCGCCTCCGAAGACGGCGACGACGACTTCGACGGCCCCAGCAAGACGCAGCTGAAGAAGGACATGCACGAGTTGCAGGCGCTGGGCGAGGCCTTCGCGGCGCTGCCCGAGAGCCGCATCGTCGGGCTGCCGATCTCCGAGACGCTGATCGGCGCGGTGATGGAATACCGCCGCACCCGTTCGCACGAGGGGCGGCGGCGCCAGATGCAGTACATCGGCAAGCTGATGCGGCGCGACGACGTCGGGCCGATCCGCGAGGCGGTCACCGCGATGCAGCTCGGCCAGGCCAAGGATTCACTGGCGCTGCACGAGGCCGAGCGCTGGCGCGCCGAGCTGATCGCGAGCGACGACGCGCTGACCACCTGGATGCAGAAGCACCCCGGCGGCGACGTGCAGCAGCTGCGCAGCCTGATCCGCGCGGCGCGCAAGGATGCCGCGGTGGCGCCGGAGCAGCGCAGCGGGCGGGCCTACCGCGAGCTGTTCCAGTTCATCAAGGCACTGACGCTGGCGGACGACAACGATGGCGAATGAGAGCCCCGCCGCGCCGCTCGACACGGTGCGCATCGGCCTGGTGTCGATCAGCGACCGGGCCTCGAGCGGCGTCTACGAAGACAAGGGGCTCCCGGCGCTGCAGACCTGGCTGGGCCGCGCGCTGCGCAACCCGGTCGAGTGGGAGACGCGGCTGATCCCCGACGAGCAGGCGCGGATCAGCGCGGCACTGGTGGAGCTGGTGGACGCCCGTGGGTGCCACCTGGTGCTGACGACCGGCGGCACCGGCCCGTCGCCGCGTGACGTGACGCCGGAGGCGACGCTGGCGGTGGCCGACCGCGAGATGCCGGGCTTCGGCGAGCAGATGCGCCAGATCAGCCTGCGCTTCGTGCCGACCGCGATCCTGTCGCGGCAGGTCGCGGTGCTGCGCGGCAAGGCGCTGATCATCAACCTGCCGGGGCAGCCGAAATCGATCGCCGAGACGCTGGAGGGCCTGCCGAACGCGCAGCCGCCGGCGCCGGGGATCTTCGCCGCGGTGCCGTACTGCATCGACCTGATCGGCGGGCCGTACCTCGAGACGGACGAGAGCGTGTGCCGCTCGTTCCGCCCGAAGTCCGCGCAGCGGCCTGCGCCCGCCGCTACTTGACCAGCTGGTTCATCCGCTCGGCGTCGAAGTGCTCGGCCTTCTGCGCATCGGCCGGCACGCAGTCGTCCTTCGCCGGTGACAGCTTCTCGATCGCCGCCCACAGCAGCGCGATCTGGTGCTCGTGGCCGGCGGCGTTGTCGATCAGGCCCTTCATCGCCTGCGACACCGGATCGTCGCCCTGCGTGACGCCGTAGGCCGAGAAGACCTTCCTGTCACCGGGCTCGACATGCGACGGGTCGTCCTTCGCGAGGATGATGCGCGCCGGGTTGCCGACCGCGGTCGCACCGGCCGGCACCGGCTTGGTGACGACCGCGTTCGATCCGACACGCGCGCCCTCGCCGACCGTGAACCCGCCGAGCACGCAGGCATTCGCACCGATGATCACGCCGCGCCCGAGCGTCGGGTGACGCTTGGCGCCCTTCACGAGCGAGGTGCCGCCGAGCGTCACGCCCTGGTAGATCGTGCATTCGTCGCCGATCTCGGCCATCTCGCCGATCACGACGCCCATGCCGTGGTCGATGAAGACACGCCGGCCGATCGTCGCGCCGGGGTGGATCTCGATGCCGGAGAAGAAGCGCGCGACGTGCGAGATGAAGCGCGCCGGCCAGTGCCAGCCGTGCGTCCAGCAGGCGTGCGACCAGCGGTGCATCAGCAGCGCATGCAGGCCCGGGTAACAGGTGACGACCTCCCAGGTGCTGCGCGCGGCGGGGTCGCGCTCGAGGATGCAGGCGATGTCTTCTCGGAGGCGGTCGAACATGGGGGTGGGGTGAGACCGGGGCGGGTCAGTTTATCTGGCAGCTTGAAAGTCCACGGCCGTCAGGGGCAAGTGCGCGCCGGTGGGCCGCTCAGCCGCGGCGCTGGATCGCGCGTGCGATGCCGCGCAGGATGTGCACTTCTTCCGCGCTGAGTTCCGCCCGGTTCAGCAGTTGGTTCAGCCGCGGCATCAGCTTCTTCGGCGCGGCCGGATCGAGGAAGCCGATGTCGGTGAGCGCCTGCTGCCAGTGCTCGAGCAAGCCCTGCACCTGGGCGCCGTCGGCGAGCGTTGCATCCGGCACGCGCGGCACCACCTCGAAACCGCCGAGCGCCTGGCGCCAGTCGTAGGCCAGCAACTGCACCGCCTGCGCGAGGTTCAGCGAGCCGTAGTCGGGATGGGTCGGGATGCTGATGCAGGCATGGCAGCGGTAGACGTCGTCGTTGGCCATGCCGAAGCGCTCGGAGCCGAACACGAAGGCCACGCGGTGCTCGCTGCGTGCCAATTCGGCGAACAGCGGCCGCGGCGCGTGCGTCGCCGGGCCGAAATCGCGCGGCGTCATCGCGGTGGCGCAGGCGTAGCTGATGCCGTCGAGCGCCTCGGCGAGGCTGCCCACCACCCGGGCGCGCACCAGGATGTCGGCGGCACCGCTGGCCATCGCGACGGTGTCCTCGTGCACCAGCGCATCGGCAAAGCGCGGCGCGACCAGCACCAGGTCGCTGAAGCCCATCGTCTTCATCGCGCGCGCGGTGGCGCCGATGTTGCCGTAGTGGCTGGTGTTGAGCAGGATGAAACGGGTGCTGTCGATGGACATCGGTGGCTCGGGGATTTCCCCAGGGACGAACGGCTAAAATCCGCGATTATCCGCAGCGCCCCGCGCGCTGCCCGCTCTTTCTCACCTCCGTCTGCCTCTCAC
>NZ_JBFUFP010000512.1:0-3807 GCF_056403375.1 Rhizobacter sp. P2_H2 | reverse complement strand
GGAATCACCGGCTGCTGCATGACGATCAATGACCAAGGACTTCGCGGGCGTTGGAAATCAACTTGTCGGCGATGGCTTCCGGGTTGACCTTGAACGAGCCGTTCTCGATCGCGTCGGAGATGCGCTTGACCTTGTCGGCGTCGAAGTCGGCGCTGGCCGAACTCGTGCCGGTCAGCGACGAGGCCGCGCTCGACAGCGAGACGGTGGTGCTGGCTTCGGGTGCCGCGGCGCCGACGGCCTGGGTGGCCTGCTCGGCGGGCTTGGCGGCAGCCCCTTGTTTCTGCGTGGCGCCACCGACCGCCTGGGTCGGCGCGGCTGCTTCTGCTTGATGGCCGATCTTGATGCTCATGAAGGACTCCTTGGGTCGGGACAGAGGCCCCGGCCTTTCAACATGCACGGTGTATCGGCCCGCCCGGTGGCGACTTGAGGGGTTTCACCCGAATTGTTGTGCCTGGAACAGTTTTTCACAATGCGAGTTCCAACTGGTGTTCCGCCACCGCGACGCCGGTCACGAGACGGCCGCTTTCGGTGCGCACGCGCGCCGGCTGGCCCTCGATGCCGGCGGTCAGCGCCTCGCCCGAGCCGGCCACCGCGTAGCCGTCACCGACGGCCCGGATGCGCACGGTGTCGCCCGGGGCAAACCATTGCCGGGCCTTCAAGGTGGCCTGGCGCACGCCCTGGCCGGCCGCGACCGACCGGGCCAGCGTGCGCCCGACGAGGGCTGCGGCATCCGTCAGCGCCGGGCTGGCGTCCTCGGCGAGGTCGACCTCGGCCTCGCGGACGTCGGCGGCCGCCAGCACCTGGCCGGCCGGCATCGCCTGGGCCATCACCAGCGCCCGGCCCCAGACCTTCACGGTCACCGGCAGATACACATTCCACGGCGTCGCACCCTGGGTGCAGCGCAGCCCGACCCGGGTCTTGCCCCACAGCCGGGTGTTCGGTGTCAKATAAGCCAGGACTTGCTGGCAGGGGGCGAGGCGCAGCCGGGCGTCCAGCGGACCGGCGACGACCTCGACGCGGCCCGGCAGCGTGTTGCTGCCCAGCTGGGCCTGCACGAAGGAGAGCGCCTGCTGCTCGAGCGGCGACGCAGCCGCGGACGGCTGTGCTGCTGAAGCAGCGCAGGCTGTCGCGACAACGACGAAGGCAACAAGGGCAGGGGTTGGGTTCACGCCTCGACTGTAGGAGGGGTGCGCGCCGGGCAAGGCACCGAAATGGCGGACAAACCGGCCGCTATTCCCGCTTATGTTTCAGGAGGCGCTGCCCACAATCCTTTCACATCGCCCATGGCCTCGGCACCGACCGACGCCGCGGACCGAAAGGACACGCCGCCATGCTGAACAATCTGACCAATTCGCTCGACTTCCAGGGCCAGGCGCTTGCGCTGCGCTCGGAGCGCCAGCGTCTGATCGCCGGCAACATCGCGAATGCCGACACGCCGGGCTACGTGGCCCGCGACATGGATTTCGCCCAGGCGCTGCGCGAAGCCACCGGCAGCCAGCAGGGCGCGGCGGTGCCGAAGACCACGCAGGCCGGCCACATCGGCATCGAGAGCGGCCTGACCGGCGCGCGCGCCGAATCGAACCTGCTGTACGCGACCGCCAGCCAGACCAACCTCGACCGCAACACGGTCGACATGGACCGCGAGCGCGCCAACTTCGCCGACAACTCGGTGCACTACGAAGCGACGCTTCGCTTCATCAACGCCAACGTGCGCACGATGCTCGAAGCGATCAAGGGGCAATGATGAGCATGTTCCAGATCTTCAACGTCTCCGGCAGCGCGGTCAGCGCGCAGTCGCAGCGCCTGAACGTGGTCGCGTCCAACCTCGCGAACGTCGACACCGTCGCCGGGCCCGATGGCCAGGCCTACAAGGCGCGGCAGGTCACGTTCCAGACCGAAATGATGGGCCAGATCGGCCAGGCCGGTGCCGCCGCGTCGGCCGGCGTCAAGGTGAGCACGATCTCCGAGGACCAGACCCCCGGCCGCAAGGTGCACGACCCGAAGCACCCGCAGGCCGATGCCGAGGGCTATGTCACCTACAGCAACGTGAACGCGGTCGAGGAGATGGTCAACATGATCTCGGCCTCGCGCTCGTACCAGAACAACGTCGAGGTGATGAACACCGCGAAGACGCTCCTGATGAAGACGCTGCAGATGGGCCAGTGAGCCCTTCAACCTCACTGAACCGGAAAGCACCCCATGGCCGTCGACACCGTCACCAACAACTACGCCGCGCTGAACACGAAGTCGTCCAGCGACAGCAGCGCCACCACCGCGGCCGAGAGCTCGGAGCGCTTCCTGAAGCTGCTGGTCGCGCAGATGCAGAACCAGGATCCGCTGAACCCGATGGACAACGCGCAGGTCACCAGCCAGATCGCGCAGATCAACACCGTCAGCGGCATCGAGAAGCTCAACGGCACGGTGGGCGGCCTGTCGACCCAGTTCCTGCAGATGCAGGCGGTGCAGGGCGCCTCGCTGGTCGGCCGCGAGGTGATCGTGCCGGGCAACAAGATGGACATCGCCGACAAGGTCGGCACGGGCGGCTTCCAGATCGACGCCGCCGCCGACAACGTGAAGGTCGAGATCCAGAACGCCGCCGGCCAGACGCTGCAGACGCTGAACCTCGGCGCGCAGAGCAGCGGGATGAACACCTTCGAGTGGGACGCCGGTGCCTACGACAACACCAGCGGCATCACCTTCAAGGTCACGGCCATGAGCGGGGCCACCACCCTCAAGAGCACCGCACTGATGCGTGACAAGGTCAACGCGATCAGCACGGCCAACAACACCCTGGTGCTGGACCTCGAGAAGGCCGGCGGCGTCACCTACGACCAGGTCAAGGCATTCAACTAAGGACACCACCATGGGCTTCCAGCAAGGTCTCTCCGGTCTGAACGCTTCGAGCAAGAACCTCGAAGTCATCGGCAACAACGTCGCCAACGCCAACACCTTCGGCGCCAAGGCCTCGCGCGCCGAGTTCGGCGACATGTACGCCGCCGCGATGAACGGCTCGGGTGCCAACAACATCGGCATCGGCGTGAACCTGGCGGCGGTGACGCAGCAGTTCACGCAGGGCAGCATCACCACCACCGAGAGCTCGCTCGACGTCGCGATCAACGGCTCGGGCTTCTTCCAGTTGAACGACAACGGCACCACGGTGTACTCGCGCAACGGCCAGTTCCAGGTCAACAAGGACGGCTACATCGTCAGCAACGGCGGGCTCAAGCTGATGGGCTACAAGGCCGACGGCACCGGCACCATCCAGCCCGGCCAGGCCGTGCCGCTGCAGCTGCCCACCGCCGGCATCGACCCCGCCGCGACGAAGAACATCACGCTCGAGATGAACCTCGATTCGCGTGCCGCCACCACGCTGCCGGCGACCACGCCGCAGATCAACCTGTCGGACGCGAAGACCTACAACAACGCCACCTCGCTGACCGTCTACGACGCGAAGGGCCAGGATGTCGCGCTGACCTACTACTTCCAGAAGGCCGGCACCGACCAGTGGAACGTCTACGTGACGGCCAACGGCACCTCGCTGGCGGTCGACGGCGCCGGCGACCCGGCCCCGGTGACGACGATGCAGTTCCCGACCAACGGCGGCAACCCGACCGCGCCGGCCGGGGCCATCACGCTGGACATCCCGGCGACGACCAACGCCGCCGGCGCCGAGACGCTGGCGATCACCGGCGTGCAGCTCGACCTGACGAGCGCGACGCAGTACGGCGCCGGCTTCGGCGTGACCGACCTGAAGCAGGACGGCTACGCGCCGGGCCAGCTGTCGGGCCTGTCGATCGAGGACAACGG
>NZ_JBFUFP010000511.1:0-3811 GCF_056403375.1 Rhizobacter sp. P2_H2 | reverse complement strand
CCGCCACGCCCGGCCCTGTCGGCGCCACCGCCGAACTGCTCTCGCTGTCCGTCGAGTTCGCGGATGCCGACGGCTACGTGCAAGGCTGGGACGAACTCGGCTACGGCAGCGCGCACCCGCGCTACGTCGGCACCCTGCTCTCCCAGAACCCCACGACGCGTGGCGACGCCTTGAACAACCAGATCTGGTTCGACGTCGGCACCGGCGTCACCGCCTTCGAGCTGCAGACGGCCGTCCTCGCCCTTCCGGCGCTGCCCGGTGACGACCGGCGTCCGGCGCTCGTGCTGGCCGGCGGGACCGACGGCGCGGCTCCTATCGCAGGCGCCGACACCACGGCCGGCACCTACGCCGCCGCGCTGGCCTCGCTGATCTCGCTCGAGGACGTCTCGATCGTCGCCGCGCCGGGTTCGAGCGCCTACGGCGATGGGCCGGCCATCCAGTTGGCGCTGATCGGCCATGCCGAACGGCGCCGCAGCTACCGCATCGCGGTCCTCGATTCGGCACCGCGCCTGGTCCCGGGCGACGTGCGAGTGGCACGCGGGCGCATCGACTCCAAGTACGCCGCGCTCTACTACCCGTGGGTGGTGGTCTCCAACCCGCTGGCGCGTCCGGGCCGCGACGACATCCCCAAGGAGATCGCGTTGCCGCCTTCCGGCTTCGTCGCCGGCATCTACGCGCGCAACGACAACGACCCGCAGCATGGCGTGCACAAGGCGCCGGCCAACGAGGTCGTCACAGGTGCGCTGCGTTTCGAGCTGGACATCAACTTCTCGCAGCAGGAACAACTCAATCCGCTGGGCATCAACTGCCTTCGCTACCTCTCGGGCCGCGGCTATCGCCTGTGGGGTGCACGCCTGGCCAGCAGCGATCCGGAATGGAAGTACGTCTCCGACCGGCGCTACTTCAACTACCTCGAGGCCTCGATTGACCGCGGTACCCAATGGGCCGTGTTCGAGCTCAACGGCGAACGCCTGTGGGCCAATGTGCGCCAGACCATCTCGGACTTCCTCTACAACGAGTGGCGCAACGGCGCCCTGCTGGGCGCCAACGCCGAGGAAGCCTTCTTCGTGCGCTGCGACCGCAGCACGATGACGCAGAACGACCTCGACAACGGCCGCCTGGTCTGCCTCATCGGCGTGGCGCTGATCCGCCCGGCCGAGTTCGTGATCTTCCGCCTCGGGCAGAAGACCGCCGACGCGCGGGCCTGACCCCTACCCCACCGCATAGGAGTCCATCACCATGGCCGACAGGACCACGCCTTACGGCGCCTTCAACTTCATCGTCAACTTCAACGGCAGCGAAGCCTTCGGCGGCTTCTCCGATGTCTCGGGCATCGGCACCGAGGTCACCATGTCCGAGTACCGCTACGGCAACGACAAGGAGAACCACGTGCGCAAGGTCGCCGGCGTGCACAAGGTCTCGGACGTCACGCTCAAGCGCGGCATCCTCAACTCCAAGACCCTGTTCGACTGGATCGCGGAGACACGCGTCAAGGGACCGCGCGCGCAACGCAGCGTGACCATCACGCTGATGGACGAGACCTCGCAGAAGCCCGTGCAGTCATGGGTCCTGCGCGGTGTGGTGCCGATGAAGTACACCGGCCCCACCCTCGCCGCGAAGGGGGGCGGTGACGTCGCCCTCGAGGAGATGGTGCTGTCGGCCGAGGCGCTGGAGATCAGCGTCTGACGCGACGGAGCGCACCATGAGCCTGGTCTTCGAACTCGCCAAGGCAGYGCCGCTGCCGCAGGTGCGCCGCGCCGACGTGGCCTGCTTCGTCGGTTACGTCGCACGCCGCGCCGGCAAGCCGCTGCCGGCTGCGCTGCGCGAGCAGTTGCGTGCGAGCGGATGGGTGGACGGGCCCTGGGGCCGCACGGCGGAACAGGTGGAGAGCCTGCTGAATCTGCCGCTGGCCCTGGACAGCTGGCAGCAGTTCGACGAACTCTTCGCGTGGGAGCAGCGCCTGCTGTCGCCCGACAGCGACCGGCGCTGCGCCACCTACCTCGGTGCGGCAGTGCGCAGCTTCTTCGCCCGCGGTGGGCGGCGCGCCATCGTGCTGCGCGTGGGCGACCCGTGGGACTACCTCGAGACGGCGGCGCAGCGGCTGGCGGCATCGCAGACGCGGCTCGCGCGACTGGTTCCAGCGGTGCTGCCCGCCAACCCGCCTTTCTCGGCCGTGACGCCGTCGAGCTGGCACGGCATCGAGCACCTCCATGGCTTGCGCGACACCAGCATGCTGGTGCTGCCCGACCTGGCCGATGCCTGCAGCCATGTCGCGCCTGCGGTCGAGCCGGCACCTTTTGTCGCGCCGCTTCCCGAAGGCTTCGTCGAGTGCAGCACCGACGAGGTCGCGCCACCCGACACCCGCCTGCAGCGGCTCGCGCCGCCCGAACTCGACCTCGATGGCTACAACGCCTGGATGGGCGCAGTGGCGCGGGTGCGCAGTTTCCTGTCGACCTGGCAGCGTGAGATCGTCTTCGTCGGTGCACTGCCCTTGCCGCACCTGGAGGCACGCGACGGCGCTGGTGCGTCCCGCGTGCATGCCCAGGCCGACATGCCGGCCTGGCTGCAGAAGTTGCAGCTGCTGCGTGCCGACGGCCTGCCCGGCGATCCTGGCGCGGCAAGCGCGTTCGTGCAGCTCGCGTGGCCGTGGCTGCGCACGCAGGCCTCGAGCGACGACCTGCCTGCCGGACTCGAAGCACCCGATGGCGTTCTCGCGGGCCTGGTGGCCGAGGGTGCCATGCGCGCCGGCTGCTTCCGTTCGGTGGCCGGCGACAGCTCGCTGCGCCTGCTGCGCGACGTGGCCGAGGCCGTACCGCAACCCAGCTGGGGCCTGGGCGACGACAGCCCCGATGCAAGGCTCGCACGCCACATCTGCGTGATCGCGCAGAGCCCGGCCGGCTGGATGCTGCAATCCGACGTCAGCACTTCGCCGAGCGAAGCCTGGCGCTTCGGCGGTGCCTCCCGGCTGATGGGAGCGATCCGCCGCACGGTGCGTGCCGAGGGGGACGCCCTGGTCTTCGAAAAGAACGGCCCATCCTTGTGGGGCCAGGTGCAGCGCCAGCTGGAAGACCTGTTGCTCGGATTCTGGAACGAAGGCGCCTTCGCCGGCGCCAACGCCTCGGAAGCCTTCGAGGTGCGCTGCGACCGCAGCACGATGAGCCAGGCCGACCTCGATGCCGGACGGCTCATCGTCGAGATCAGCGTGCGCCCGGCGGCCTCGATCGAACGCATCACCGTCGTTCTCGACCTCGGCAACACCGCCGCACCGGGCGCGACCCTGAGGGAGGCGGCATGACGGTCGAGACCGAAGCCCCGCTGCACGTCTTCCGCTTCGAGCTGTCGTTCAAGCGCGTGGACAGCGGCAAGTCCGGCGCGGTCGCCATGGTGGGTGGCGCGTTTGCCGAGTGCACCGGGCTGGAAGCCACGATGGAGCCCAAGCAGATCAAGGTCGGCGGCATGAACTGGGGCGTGGTGCAGCGGCCAGGCCCCGTCACCTTCGCCACCGTCGTGCTCAAGCGCGGCATGACCAGCCGGCGCGACCTGTTCAAGTGGTTCCAGCAGGTCGGCGGCGGCAGCTATGCGTACCGGCTCGGCGCGGAGATCGCCGTGCAGAACACGCTCGGCGAAACCGTCATCACCTGGGGCCTGGACCGCTGCATGCCGGTCAAGTTCAAAGCCGCTGACCTCAACGCCAAGGGCACCGAGGTCGGCATCGAGGAGCTTCACCTGGCCCACGAAGGCCTGCGGCTGCTGAGGTGACGCATGGCGATGCTGCCCAACATCTCCAAGACGACGCCGGCCACCTTCAAGG
>NZ_JBFUFP010000510.1:0-3814 GCF_056403375.1 Rhizobacter sp. P2_H2 | reverse complement strand
ACCGCGAGCTGCTCGACGAACAACGGCACCTGCCGCGCATGCAGCACCACCAGCGAGCCGGCCAGCACCAGCAGCCCGACCACGTAGGGCCCGGCGCCGCGCGTGACGAAGTCGCCGAACA
The DNA here is from genome assembly GCF_056403375.1 of Rhizobacter sp. P2_H2. Lineage (NCBI taxonomy): Bacteria > Pseudomonadati > Pseudomonadota > Betaproteobacteria > Burkholderiales > Sphaerotilaceae > Rhizobacter > Rhizobacter sp. P2_H2. Next base: position 3,693 of record NZ_JBFUFP010000510.1, on the reverse strand, counting down.
GCATGCCGACGAAGATGATCAGCGGGACCGCTGCCAGCCAGGCGCCGAGGCCGGTCAGCAGCACGACCGGCCACGGCCGGTTCTCGGTGGGCGCCATCAGGGAATCGCTCATGCGGTGGCTCCGGTGCGTGCGTGGCGGCGTGCGAGGTGCATCACGCCCGAGACGCTGGCGGCCAGCAGGCCGGCGGCGGACAGGCCCAGCAGCAGCAGCCGGCCGATCTCGTCGCCACCGCTGTGGCGATCGAACAGCAAGTGCGTGAGCCCGGCGACGAGCAGCGCGTTCAGCCCGAGGGCCACGGCGCTGAGCCCGTAGATGTCGAACAGGTGCCGATTGGCCAGCACCACCGCGGCGATGCCCAGCACCGCCAGCGCCAGCGCGTAGTGCGCGCCGCTGCGGTCACCGAACACCGCGCTGGCGCCGCTCACGCAGACCATCACGACGGCCAGCGTCACCGCGGTGCGCTCGCCCCACAGGCCGCCACCGGTGAGGCGCTGCCACGCCGGATGCAGCGCGGCCACCAGCGCGATCGCCGCGCTCCAGCCGATCAGGTGGGCCGGCAGGTCCTGCGGCTCGATGCGCCAGCGGTGACCGGTGTGCGCGACGATCCACAGCGAGATGCCGCTCATCGCAACCAGCGCGAACGGGGCCCACAGCACGTCGCTGCGCGCGCCCAGGCACAGCGGCAGCGCGAGCGCGGCCCACAGCGCGAACAGCTGCCAGGCGTCGGCGCCGGTCTGGTAGGTCTGGCCGAAGAAGGCGAACAGGCCGCCGATCCCGAGCAGCGCCAGCAGCCCGAGCGGCGCGCGCAAGGCGGGCCGCCACAGCGCGCCGGCGCACATCACCACGACGCTGCCTTGCAGCAACGCGAAGCGGCCGGTGCGGCCCAGCGTGTCCCAGTTGGCGGCGATCCAGAAGATCAGGCCCAGCCCGCCGAGCGCGGCGGCCAGCACCGCAATGCCTTGCGGCAGGCGCTGCGAGAGCGCGGGTGGTTCGTCGTGCAGGTCCATGGCTCCTCCGGGATGTGGCGCGATGGTAGCGATGCACCGAGCCGTCCGGCGCTGGCAGGTGCAGCGAGTGCCGCGGCTTGCCACCGCCGGGTGCGCACAGCGATACCGTGTCGGGGTCAGTCCGGCGCGTCGAGGTTGTCCGTCACCCGCTGCAGCAGCGCCAGCAGCTGCCGCTGCTCGGTCGCGCTGAACCCCGACACGGCCCGTGCATTCAGCTTGCGCGCCTGCTGCTGCAGCGTGCGCAGCACCGCCTGGCCGTCGGGCGTCAGCGACAGCGCGACGCTGCGCCGATCCGCCTCGTCGGCCTGCGCGTCGAGCAGGCCGCGCTCGCGCAGGCCCTTGATCAGCCGTGCGAGCTGTGCCTTGTCGCGCCCGCTGTGCTGCGACAGCTCGCTCTGCGTCGCGCCGGGGTGGCGGCCGAAGTAGCCGAGCACCTTGCTCTCCATGTGCGTGATGTCGTGCGGCCCGTCGCGCAGCACCTGGTACTGCTGCCCGCGGTACTGGTGCATCACCGTGTGGATCAGCTCCAGCACGTCGTCTTCCACACGGGGCGCTGCTTTGCCCTGATGGTTGACATTGTCATCTTGTTTGCCCATGATGGGGGATATTGTCAACCATTTCGAAAGCGGGCCCATGACGGCAGAAACATCCACCCGGCGCGTGCAGCGCGTCCAGCATGAGATCAGGCGGCGCGAGCTGCGCGTCGTGCGCGTCGAGGCCACCAGCCCCGGCTTCCGGCGCATCGTGGTGGCCGGCGAGCMGATGGCGGGTTTCGTCAGCGCATCGTTCGACGACCATGTGAAGCTCTTCATCGACACCGGTGCGGCCGAGCCGGTGCGCCGCGACTACACGCCGCGCCGCCACGATGCCGCGGCGGGCGAGCTGACGCTGGATTTCGCGCTGCACGACGACGGCCCGGCGTCCGACTGGGCGGCGCGTGCGCAGCCCGGCGACGCGCTGACCGTGGCCGGCCCGCGCGGCTCGTTCATCATCCCGCTCGACTACGACTGGCACCTGCTGATCGGTGACGCGAGCGCGCTGCCGGCGATCGAGCGCCGGCTCGAGGAGCTGCCGGCCGGCACGCGCGCGATCGTGCTGCTGCAGCTCGATGCGGCCGACCGCCGGCCGCTGGCGAGTGCCGCCGCGCTGCAGGTGCAGCATGTCGACAGCGACGATGCGCTGCTCGCCGCGGCCCGGGCGCTCACGCTGCCGCCCGGCGACGGCTACGCCTGGTGCGCCGGCGAGGCCGCGGTGATGGCGGCGCTGCGCCGCGTGCTGGTCGACGAGAAGGGCCACGACCGCCACGCGATCCGCGCGGCCGCGTACTGGAAGCGCGGTGTCATCGCGCACCACGAGAACCTCGGCGACTGAAGGGAGCCACCATGTCCAACAGAACCTTGCCGCTCGACGACCACCTGCTCGACTACCTCATCGCCCACTCGGTGCGCGAGCACCCGGCGCAGGCGGCGCTGCGCGAGGCAACGCGGCGGCATCCGCATGCGGGCATGCAGATCTCGCCCGAGCAGGGGCAGTTCATGTCGCTGCTGGTGCGATTGATCGGCGCGCGCCGCACGATCGAGGTCGGCGTGTTCACCGGCTACAGCGCGCTGACGGTGGCGCTCGCGCTGCCCGATGACGGCCGGCTGCTCGCCTGCGATATCAACGACGACTACACCCGCGTCGGCCGGCCGTTCTGGCAGCAGGCGGGCGTCGCGCACAAGATCGACCTGCAGATCGCGCCGGCGTTGCTGACGCTCGATGCACGCCTCGCGGCGGGCGAGGCCGGGCACTACGACTTCGCGTTCATCGATGCCGACAAGCGCGGCTATGACGCGTATGTCGAGCGCTGCCTGCAGCTGCTGCGCCCGGGCGGGCTGATCGCGATCGACAACGTGCTGTGGAGCGGCGAGGTCGCGCACCCGGCCGCGGCCGGCACCGACACTGCGGCGCTGCAGGCGCTCAACGAGAAGCTGCATCGCGACGAGCGGGTGGATGTGTCGATGCTGCCGATCGGCGACGGGCTCACTCTCGCGCGCAAGCGCTAGGGCTCAGCCCCACACCTCCTGCGCGGTCTCGACGACGAGCCTGAGCTTCGCCCGCTGCGCCTCCACCGCGATGTCGTTGCCGTGCACCGTGCTGCTGAAGCCGCACTGCGGCGACAGGCACAGCTGCTCCAGCGGCACGTACTTCGCGGCCTCGTCGATGCGGCGCTTCAGGTCGTCTTTCGACTCCAGCTCGCCGAGCTTGGTCGTGACCAGGCCCAGCACCACCGTCTTGCCCTTCGGCAGGAAGCGCAGCGGCCTGAAATCGCCGCTGCGCGCGTCGTCGTACTCGAGAAAGTACGCATCGACGTCCATCTCCGACAGCAGCGCCTGCGCCACCGGCTCGTAGCCGCCCTGCGCCGCCCAGGTGCTCTTGAAATTGCCGCGGCACAGGTGCACTGCGAGCGTCATGCCGGCCGGCTTCTGCGCCACCACGCGGTTGATGAAACCGGCGTAGCGGTGCGGCAGCTCGTCGGGGTCGTCGCCGCGCTGGCGGGCCGCCTCGCGCATCTTGTCGTCGCACAGGTAGGCGAGGTTGGTGTCGTCCATCTGCACATAGGTCGCGCCGGCCGCGGCCAGCGAGCGCAGTTCGTCGCCGTAAGCGTTCGCCACGTCCTGGTAGAACGGCTCCAGGTCCGGGTAG
>NZ_JBFUFP010000509.1:0-3825 GCF_056403375.1 Rhizobacter sp. P2_H2 | reverse complement strand
GCGCCGGTGCGCTCGACACGCATCACCACCGGCGCGCCGATGTTGAGGCTGCCGGCCACGAGTGTCGCGCCGGCCGGCTTGTCGACCGGCCGCGCTTCGCCRCTCAGCAGCGATTCGTCGGCCTGCGTGCGGCCCTGCAGCAGCTCGCCGTCCGCGGCGAACGCCTCGCCCAGCGCGACCTGCACGCGGTCGCCGGGCCGCAAGGCCTCGCGTGCGACGCGTTCGCTCGACCCGTCGGCGGCCAGCCGCAGCGCGGTGTCGGGCAGCGCCCCCAGCGCGCCGTCGAGCGCCTCGGCCGCGCGGTGCCGCGCCTTCATCTGCAGCCAGCGCCCGCCGAGCAGGAAGGTGACGAACATCGTCAGCGAATCGAAGTACACCTCGTGGCCGAACGGGCCGCCGGGGTCGAACGCGGCACCGGTGCTCGCGACGAAGGTGACGGCGATGCCGAGCGCGACCGGGATGTCGGCACCGATGCGGCCGCTGCGCAGACTGCGCCAGGCGCCCTGGAAGAACGGTGCGGCCGACCACCACAGCACCGGCAGCGTCAGCACCCAGGCGCCCCAGTCGAGCAGCTGCTTCACGTCGGACGCCAGCTCGCCGGCGCGCGCCACGTAGTGCGGCGTCGCGAGCATCATCACCTGCATCATGCAGAAGCCGGCGACGAACAGGCGCCACAGCGCGGCGCGCGATTCGCGCCGGCGCAGCGCGCGGGCCGAGGCGGGCGTGTCGGGCGCGGCGTCGTAGCCGGCCCGGCGGATCGCGCCGACCAGCGCATCGAGCGTGGTGCGCGCCGGATCCCACGCGACGCTCGCGGCGTGCGTCGCGGCATTCACGCAGCACGCGCCGGCACCGTCGACCGCGCGCACCGCCTGCTCGATCAGCCCGGCGCAGGCGCCGCATTGCAGGCCGGCGAGCTGCAGGCCGGCGCGTTGCGTGGACGGAGTCGCCGCAGGAGAGGTGGATGCAAGGCTCACCGGCGGCAGTTTCCTGCCTTCGGCGCGGCGGCGACTTGATCCGGATCAACCCCGCGACAACGGCCGCGAAGCGCCTCAGACGCCCCAGGACATCCACATCGCGAGCGTGCGCCGTTCGAGGTACGAGAACGGAATGCTCGGGCGCCTGAACCCGTCCACGGTGTCGTGGTTGGCCTGCTTCAACGCGGTGCCGAACTCGACGCCTTTCGAGAGCCGGTGGCGGTACGCCAGGTCGATCACGCCGCGCCCGGGCGAGGGCACCTGGCTGGCGGCCAGCGTGGGGCGCGCCCTCAGCCCGGCTTCGAACGAACGGCGGTCGTCGATCTGGTACGTCACCCGGGCCTTGAACGCGTTGCGCGGTTGCGTGCCGAAGTAGTTCACCTCGGTGGCCAGTGGCGAGCGTGCCGCGCCGTCGAAGAAGAACTCCGCGCGCACCAGGTCGATCGACCCGTCGAGGCTCCACTGCGGGCTTGGCTGCCAGCGCGCATCGGCCTCGAAGCCGCGCACGCGCAGCCGGGTGTCCATCAGCGGCGTGGTCGGGGTCACCGGGGTCGTGACCGGCACCTGGTAGCTGCCGAAGCGCTGCTCGTACACCGTCGCGTTGACCTGGAGCTCGCGGCTGGCCTTCCAGCGCAGGCCGGCTTCGATCGACGGGATCTGCAGGTCCTGGGTGCCGTTGGCCAGCGTTTCCGAGTGCGACAGGCTGCTCCACAGCGACAGGTCCGGCGTGGCCGCCCAGCGCAGGCGCAGCGTCGTCGCGTACAGGTTGTCGACGAAGCCGGCGCGGAACACCCGTTGCGCCTGCGCGCCGAGCACCACCGAGCCGCGGTTCTCGGCAAACCGCCATTCATCCTGGACGAACGCCTGCAGCCGGTCGGTGTCGGTCGGCACGGCGACGGCATCGAGCTCCGCCGCGCGCGAGGTGATCGAGTCGGTGTTCACGCTGCCGCCCGCCAGCAGCTCGTGCGACCCCAGGCGCAGGAAGTCCTGCGCCGACAGCTCGATGGTGCGCCGGTGGTTCTCGGTGCCGCCGAAGGTCGTCATGTCGGCGTCCTGCACGTACCCGGCCAACTCGAGCCGGCCGTCGCGTGCCTGCGGGATGGACAGGCGGGTGCCGAACTCGCGCTGCGCGACGTGCAGTTCCAGGCGGTTCGGTACGCGGGCGACCGCGAAGATGCTGGCGCCGACGCCGGTGGAGGCACTGACGTCGAATGACACCTCGGCGCCGCCCTCGACGGAAAGCGTCGCCTTGGCACCGGCCGCGCGATTCTCCTGGTTGTCCCAGTCGCGGCGGCCCCGCACGAACTCGGAAGAACCCGGCTGGTGCGAGCCGCTGGCCCAGAACGAGGTTTTCCAGCCGGAGGCGGTCCGTGTGCCCCACTGCAGGTTCGCCGCGGCGCGGCCGTTGCTGTCGACATCCACGCCGCCGGCGCTGCCGTTGTCGGCGGCGCGGGTCACGATGTTGATCACGCAATTGGCCGCGTTCGAGCCCCACAGCGTGTTGCCGGCGCCGCGCTGCACCTCGATGCGCTGCACCAGGTCGATCGGCATGTTCAACCGCGTCCAGGTCGTCGTCGACCAGCCGCTCGCCGCGAACTGTTCGCGGCCGTCGCGCAGGATCAGCGTGTTGTGCGCCACCAGCGAACTGCCGTCGCCGCGCGCCGTGACGCCCCACAGGTTCGCGTTGATGTGTTCGACCCACACGCCGGGGATCCACGCCAGCGCTTCCAGCACCGTGCGGGCGCCGGCGCGGCGCAGTTCGTCACCGGAGAACACGCTGGTGGCGATCGCCATGTCCTGCTCGGGCTGCACCCGGCGGCCGAGCGTCGTGAGCTGCACGTCCAGCAGCGCTTCGAGGGGTTGATCGAGCAGCGACTGGGCGCGCAGGTCGCTGCCGCAGGCCAGCGCCGCGAGCAGCACGGCCGCGCGCAGGAACAGCGCGAAGCGGCGGGAAGTGATCCGGGGCAGCAGGTGGGGGTGGTGGGCTTGCATACACACTCGCTCACTTCGTGTTGTCGACAAAGTGTAGGAAGCCTTCCCGGCGATTCGCTCAGGCGAAACCCAGAGAGGACATATGTCTGTACCCCCAAAGCACGGGGGAAACCATCGACGCGATTCGTCAGTCCGGGGCGGGCACGATGCCTGCATGCCGCCACCCATCGCGCAACAGATCTTCCGGATGCATCCAGATGTGCCAGCTTCTCGGCATGAACTGCAACAGCCAGGCCTCGATCACGTTCTCGTTCACCGGTTTCCGGCAACGTGGCGGGCGCACCTCGCACCATGTGGACGGCTGGGGCGTCGGTTTCTATGAACCGGGCGGCTGCCGCGTCTTCCACGACGACCAGCCGGCGAGCGAATCGCCGCTGGCGGCCTTCCTCGGCGACTACCCGATTCCGTCGGCCATCGTCATCTCGCACCTGCGCCGCGCGACGCAGGGGGTGCGTTCGCTGGCCAATTGCCATCCGTTCCAGCGCGAGTGGATGGGGCAGCCGTGGCTGTTCTCGCACAACGGCGACCTGCGCGGCTTCGAACCCGCGCTCACCGGCCCGTTCCGCCCGATCGRCACCACCGACAGCGAACGCGCATTTTGCTGGCTGATGCAGGAGCTGCGCGCGCAGTTCGCCGACCGCGTGCGGCCGGTCGGCTGGGCCGAGCTGGCGCCGCAGATCGCGCTGCTCGCCGAGCGCATCGCGCGCCATGGCAACTTCAACTTCCTGCTGTYCAACGGCGAGGCGTTGTTCGCGCACTGCTCGAGCAAGCTCTACCTGCTGCAGCGCCAGCATCCGTTCCCGACCGCGCGGCTGATCGATTGCGACATCAGCCTGGACCTCGGCCGCCTGAACGGTGT
>NZ_JBFUFP010000508.1:0-3829 GCF_056403375.1 Rhizobacter sp. P2_H2 | reverse complement strand
GTGATGACCTCGTCGAAGATCAGCAGGATGCCGTGCTTGTCGCAGATGGCGCGCAGGCGTTCGAGGTAGCCCTGCGGCGGCACCAGCACGCCGGTGGAGCCGGCGACCGGCTCGACGATGACCGCGGCGATCGTCGATGCATCGTGCAGCGCGACCAGGCGCTCCAGGTCGTCGGCCAGCTCGGCACCGTGCAGCGGCTGGCCCTGCGTGAACGCGTTGCGCGGATCGTGCGTGTGGCGGATGTGGTCGACGCCCGGCAGCAGGCTGCCGAACATCTTGCGGTTGGCGACCAGCCCGCCGACCGAGATGCCGCCGAAATTGACGCCGTGGTAGCCGCGCTCGCGGCCGATCAGCCGGGTGCGCTGGCCTTCGCCGCGGGCGCGGTGGTAGCCGATCGCCATCTTCAGCGCGGTCTCGACCGATTCGGAACCGGAGTTGGTGAAGAAGACCTTGCTGAGGCCTTTCGGCGCCAGCTGCACGAGACGCTGCGCGAGCTCGAACGCCTTCGGGTGGCCCATCTGGAAGGGCGGCGCGAAATCCATCTCGGCGGCCTGCGCCTGGATCGCCTGGACGATCTTCGGGCGGGCATGGCCGGCGTTCACGCACCACAGGCCGGCGGCGCCGTCGAGCACCTGGCGGCCCTCGGGCGTCCAGTAGTGCATGCCTTCGGCCCTGGACAGCAGGCGCGGCGCCTGCTTGAACTGCCGGTTGGCGGTGAAGGGCATCCAGTGGGCGTCGAGGGTGTTGTCCATGACAGGTAGCGCTGTGATTTCCGTCACGCAGTCTAGCCGGGCTGCCGCGAAATTTGCTTGCGCAAAGCAGCTCGATTCCAGTGTGTGCCGCAATATCATGCGGAGAATCAATCAAGGATTCGCAGGATATGGCAAGCAGCAAGCCCAAGGTGCAACTCGATGCGATTGATCGCCACATCCTGCAGGTGTTGCAGGTCGAGGGCAAGCTGGCCAATGTCGAGCTGGCCGAACGGGTTCACCTGTCACCGTCGGCCTGCCTGCGGCGCGTCAAGGCGCTGGAAGACAACGGCGTGATCGCGCAGTACGTCGCGCTGATCGATTCGAAGGCGGTCGGGCAGCCGGGCACCAGCTTCACGATCGTCAACCTCGAGAAGCTGACACAGGCCGCGATGGCCGAGTTCGAGCAGGCGGTGCGCGACGTGCCAGAGATCCTCGACTGCTTCTACGTCGCCGGCACCAACGACTACCTGCTGCGTTTTACCTACTGCGATGCGGGCGACCTGGAGCGCTTCCACACCGAGGTGCTGGAGCGGCTGCCGGGGGTGGTGCGCTCGAACTCGATGCTGGTGCTGCGGACGGTCAAGAAGACGACGGCGCTGGCGGTTTGACGAACACTCAAGCCCGTTCAGGCTGAGGTATCGAAGCCCTGCTGAGGCGTCCGCACAGATACGTCCACACGAAACTGGCGGCCGCATAGCTCGTCAGCTCGGCGTGGTCGTACGGCGGCGAGACCTCCACGCAATCCATCCCGACGAAGGGGAGGTCGGCCAGTTCCTCCAGCACCGTCAGCACCTGCGTCGTCGTCAGGCCGCCCGGCTCGGGCGTACCGGTGCCGGGCGCGAAGGCCGGGTCGAGGCAGTCGATGTCCAGGCTCAGGTAGACGGGAGGGTTGTCGTGGCGCGAGAGCCGGCTGCGGATCGCTGACAGCACCGGCTGCATCTGCACCGCGCCGTCGAGACCGCGCAGCTCGCGTGCGGTGAAGATCTGCCCGCCCTGGTCGCGCACGTACTCGCGCGCCTCGCGCTGGCCGGCCGAGCGGATGCCCAGCTGCGTGAAGCATTCCTTGATCACCAGGCCTTCGTTGATCGCCTCGTAGACCCAGGTGCCGTGGCCGCTCGGCTCGCCGAAGTGATCCTCCCAGGTGTCGCAGTGCGCATCGAAATGGATCACCGCCAGCGGCTTGCCCAGCCACTCGACATAGCTGCGCAGCAAGGGCAGCGTGATCGAGTGGTCGCCGCCCAGCCAGGCCATGTGGTGCGCGCGGATCAGCGGCGCCACCTGCGGGCCCATCGCCGCGCGCATGCGCTCGAGGCTGGTGTTCGGCAGCAGCAGGTCGCCGGCATCGCCGAGCTGCCCGTCGGGCGTGGTGTCGAAGAACGGGTGGATGCCGTCGCACAGCATGTGGCTCGCCTCGCGGATCGCGCGCGGGCCGAAGCGGGCGCCAGGGCGGTTCGTCACCGAGCCGTCCCAGGCGATGCCGGCCACCGCGTAAGGCGTGTCGGCCGAAGCCGCGGGCGCCTTCAGGAAGGCGTTGTTCGACAGGAAGGCGAAGCTGCTCATCCTGCGATTCTGCGGTTTTATTTCTGCGGCTTCCTGTCCCGGCGCAGTGCCTCGATCTGCGCCAGCCTGCTGCGGCAGTCGCCCGCCACCGTCGGGCACAGATCCTGGTCGCTCAGCTTGAAGCGCTTGCGCAGCGGGTCCACGCGCGCCAGGTAGGCCTGCGCGCAGACATCCGAGTGCAAGGTGGCGATGCGCGCGGCCGACACGCAACCCACCAGCCCCAGGTAGGCCGTGCCGAGCTGCTCCACCGGCTTGCCCGCAGCGCTCTGCAGCCTGGCATCGACACACGCCGAGAACTCGTCGGTGTCGTGGTGCATCTCGTGCAGGCAGGCCTGGGAGGTCTGCTGCACGGCCTCGTTCAGCGCACGCTGTTGCGCCGCGTCGAGCGCCCAGGCCGGCAGCGCCTGCAGGCTGCACAGCAACCCGACGACCGTTCCGGCCGCCGCCCTGGCGAGGTTCCAGCGACGCCGCATCAGTTGAGGCGCGTGATGCGCGGCGTCGTGGGGGCGACCGGCGATTTCTCGCGGAAGTAGGCAATCATCGCGTCGAGGTCGATCACCTTGGAGTCCACCTTGTTGGTCCCCAGGGTGGCCAGCACGTTGAAGTTGTCGCCACCACTGCCCAGGCCCAGGAAGTTGTTGGTGCTGACCGTGTAGGTCTTGGCCAGGTCCAGCGCCACGCCGTTGACCTTGACCGACGACACCACCACCCGGTGGCCGGTGCCCGCGGCCGCGCAGTCGGTCGGGCTGGCGCCGGTGGTCCAGGCGTTCACGCTGTTGTCGTAGCTGTACGTCAGGCCGCTGGAGACCTGCAGCAGGCGCCCGTACTGCAGCGTGGCGGGGTTGAACTTGGCGGTGCAGTTCGGCGCTTCCCACTGCTGCTCGAGCAGGCGGATCACCTGCGCGCCGGTCACGCTGACCTTCACCACCGTGTTGGCAAACGGTGCGACGGTGTTCACCTGGGCGTAGGTCACGGGGCAGGGCGCGCTCACGCCGGCGCCGCAGGTCAGGTCGGCGMGCACGCCGCCCGGGTTGACCACCGCGAAGTCGGCGCCGTTGGGCGTGCCGTACAGGTAGGCATCGGCCATCACCGAACCCATCACCCCCTCGGCGGACTCGTCGCGGTTGGTGGTGCCGGTGAACAGCGCCCGCATCAGGTTGCCGCCGATCGTGCCGACCTGCTTCTGCGCCAGCGTGTTGGAGACGGCGACGTATTTGTCCACCAGCGCGGCGATGTCCGCATCCTTGGCGAAGGTGGCAAAGGCGGCAGGCACCGTCACGCTGGCATTGTTGTCGGCCTGGATGATGGGCACCGTGGCGGCGTCGATCGAGGTCACGCCGGTCTTGAGCTTGATGCCCAGGTTGATGTCGGTGACCGCGCCGCCGTAGAAGCCGGTCTGCGTGACCACATAGCTTTTGCCGCTGGCCTTGCCGGTGTAGTTGCAGACGTACTCCTGGTGGCTGTGGCCGCTGACGACCACGTCGATGTCGCTGCTGAGCTTGTCCAGGATGCCGCCC
>NZ_JBFUFP010000507.1:0-3840 GCF_056403375.1 Rhizobacter sp. P2_H2 | reverse complement strand
CTGCAGCGACGGGAAATGCGTGGCATCCGCGAGCAACCAGAAGCGCAGGCCGTTGCTGTCCATCAGCACAGCTCCGGCACTGCCGGCACGGCGATGGCGCTCGCGTCGGCGAAGGGATTCGGCAGGGCGCGCAGGTCGGTCGGCGCGTTGGGGCCGTCGACCGCGATCACCGACAGCAGTTCGGGCAGTTGCCAGGGCTGCAGGTCCAGGATCTGCGCACCGTCGGCGGCGATCGACGGCAGGCGCTGCCAGTCGTTGCCGTTGCGGCGGAAGAGGTTGAGGCCGCGCAGTTCATCGACGCCACCGACGCGTGACACCTCAACCTCGAGTTCGCGGCTGCGCACCGCCCGGCCGAGCTGCCAGCCCGTGCGGCCGATTCCGCCCGGCGCGAGCGGCCACAGCAGCCGGCGCAGCGCCTCGCGCACGTCGAGCAGCACCTTGTCGCGTGCATACCCGTCGCGCAGCGTCACCGCCACCGAGAGTCCGAGCGGGACGTAGTCGCAGCCGATCACGTACAGCTCGGTGGCCAGCGGCGTGCGTGCCGACAGGTGGGCGTGCAGGCGCTCGATGAAAGGCCGGTCGGGGCGCGGGTTGGGGGCCGGCCCGAGCGGCACCGAGGGAAGGGCCAGCACGCTGACCACACCGGGCACGCCGAAGCGGCGTTCGCGTGGCTTGAACCTGGGCATCACCTCGACACGACCCACGTCGACCGCCGGGGCGTCCATCGCGAGGCGCCGATAGTCCTCCTCGGTGACGGCACGGTCGCCGTGGCGCAGGCGTGCGGGGATTCGGCGCTCGGCCACCTGCAAGGTTTCGGCGTCCTCGCCACCGCTCAGCGGCAAGGGCTGCTGCACCTTGATCGGCGGCGCGTTCTGGCCGTCGATGCGCAGGGCCTGCAGTTCGGTCAGCGATCCGGCGGGCAGGTTGCCCGCGCGTCCACCACCGAAGCGGCCGAAGGCCAGGCGCACGCGCATCTGCGCTTCGGGCGCGCGGCCGCGCACGCCGTCGCCGAAGCGCAGCGTGCCTGCCTCGGCGTCCAGCTGGAAGGCGGCAGCCTCGCGCGCCACGTTCGGATCGGTGGAGATGGCCGCAAGGTCATCGACGCGTGTCCAGTCCTGGTAGCCGCGGCCGGGCTCCTCGACCTGGATGCGCAGCGTGTCCGCGTCCACCGAGCCCTGCGGCAACTGGAACACCTGGTCGCCACCGCCGCTGGAACTGCCGAGCACGCGGCCGGCCATGCTGGCGCGCTGGTCGATCTCGACCGCGTTGATGCCGACCCAGGCCAGCGGCAGGTGCTGCACCGGTTCGCCGGGCTTCGGGCGCAGGCGGATCCATGCGAGCAGGCGGGCCGCGCGGTCGGGGTCGTCCAGGCGCGGCGGCGCATCGCCGACACCGGCGCGTGCATTGATGCCGACGTCGTTCGATGGCGCCCAGATCTGGCTCTCGTCGGGCAAGCGCAGGCGCAGCGTGCCCGCACGGGCCAAGCCCTTGCTGGTGTCGTCGCCTTCGATGCCCAGGGTCAGGTAGTCGGTCTCGAAGTCGTTGCGGCCGCGCGTGGTGATCTCCCACAACACCGGCACCGGGACCGGCTTGCTGCTGCTGTCGTCCAGCGTGGGCATGGACAACGCGGGCACGATGCCCATCGAGAGCAGTTCGGGCAGGCCGGTGTCCTGCCCGCCCAGGGCCGACTTCACCGCGTCGTTGGTGGCCGGCTGGTTGGCCGCCGTGTCGGCGCGCGGGGCCAGCAAGGCGATCCACAAGGCGCGGTCGGCGCTCGTGCCGAACACGTCGACCCCGGCCGGCTGTGCGCGGCCGCCGGCGAACACCGGCGTGGTCTCATAGGCCTTGACCGCACCGCTGATGCGGTGGATCTGCGCCAGGCCCTGCAGCATGTCGCTGCGCCGGGCAGTCTCGCTGCTGGACAGCGGGCGCTTGATGTAGGCCTCGGCGCTGATGGGCAGCACGGTGATCTCCGACAGCGTCTCGAAGGGCATCGCCGCCTTCAGGCGCCCCTGCGGCGCAAGCCGCTGCGCGTTGCGCTCGGCGTCCTGCGCGAACGACAGCGACACGATGCCGCGCGCCGGACGCGCTGGCTGCAGGCCCATGCCGAGCAGCTTCAGGAACACCAGGCGCTGGCGTTCCGGAACCAGGTTGGCGCGGTACAGCAGCGCGTCGCCGAGCCAGGCGAAGAGCTCGATCAGCGTGCGGCCGGGATCGCCCAGGCGCGGATGGGTCCACTCCGGCGTGTGGGCGGGGATGCGGGCGACCAGGTCGTCGACGAGGTCGTCGAAGCGGCGATCGTCGAGTGAGGGGGGCAGGATGGGCATGTCAGTGATCCATCGTCGAAGCAGCCAAGGTTCAGGTTTCCAGGTCGACCGTGACGTTCATCGCCGAGGCCGCGCCGGTCCGCGCAAGGCGATAGGCGATCTCCACGCGCACCTGGCCAGGCTGGTCCTCGACCTCCCACACCTCGACGCCGTCGAGCAGGATGCGGGGCTCCCAGCGCTGCAGCGAGTTCTCCACCAGGTCGCGCATCTCGCGGCGCGTGGCCACGCTGTTCGGCGAATGCAGCATGCGGTCCAGGCCGCCGCCGAACTCGGCGCGCATCAGCTGCTCGCCGGGACGCGTGCTCAGGATGATGCGGATGGCATCTCGCACGCTGGTGGCGAGCTCGGGCCACGCCAGCGCACCGTGTGCGTCGGGCAGGGGAAGCAGGGGCCATCCGATCAGCGGCTGCATCGCATCGCTCCTACTTGGGCGGGATCTTGGGGAAGGGCAGGCAGATCTTCATGAAGAAGAGCCAGCCGAACACCAGGTTGAACAGCGTCAGGAAGATGTTCAGGACCAGGAAGGCGCAGATCGTGATGATCGGGATGTTGAAGCCGCAGATCCACGTCAGCCCGAGGCCTTGCGTCGACCCCTTGCCGTCGAGGATGTCCGAGGTGGAGCCGTTCAGCAGGTTCTGCATCGAGGGCGGCACCACGAAGGCGACGTTGGGCTTCAGGCTCTTCAGCAGGTTCTTGTCGCTCGGATCCGGCAAGGGAATCTGCACCGGCGGCGCGCCGGCCCCCTCGTACCAGGGCGCGATGGTGAAGGGCTCGCTGGCCTCGCTCCAGACGATGCGGCCGGGACACGGTCCTTCGGCCTTCAGCCGCACGAAGCTGCGCAGCACGTAGCGCGCGCCCGCGTCGTCGAAGCGCCCCTGCTTGCCCTTCATCGTCGCGAAGCGCGCCGTCATCGCCGCATGCAGCGCGCTGCGCAGGCGCGCTGCCTGGTCGGATGGCAAGGCCGGCCAGGTCGATGGCATCTCGGCCCCGCCCGGCACGCTCTCGCCCTGCAGGATGATGGTGTTGGCACGGGCGAGGAAGTCGTCCGCCTGCACGTAGCGTTGCGGCTGGTTGTCGCGGCGCACCAGCGGCAGCGCGATGCCGTGCAGCACCTGCTTCAGCTGCGTGACTTCGCTGCCGCCGTCGAACAGGTTGAACTGGCTGCCCAGCTGGTGCAGCATCAGCACGAAGCGAACCAGCGTGCCATCGGCACCCTGAGCCTGGCTTTGCGCGAACCAGTCCTTGCTCAGCGCCTGGCCGGCGAATGGCAGCGCCATCGCATCGCCGCCCAGGGCCAGCACCAGCTGGGCCCGAAACGCCTGCGACTGCGGGCCGAAGTCCACGCCGGGCGCCGACTCGAACACCGCGTCGACCTCGGACAGCTCGCTGCTGACGGTCGGCACGATGCCGTAGAAGAGCGTCTTGCCCGCATCGCTGCAGACGTCGGGCGGCGCCACGTACATCGCCGTCACGTCCTCGTCGAGCAGGCTGTCGTCGCTGCGCAGCGCGAGGC
>NZ_JBFUFP010000506.1:0-3844 GCF_056403375.1 Rhizobacter sp. P2_H2 | reverse complement strand
GGGCCCCCGCCGCATGGCCAACATCCTGCTTGTCGACGACGACCCCGACCTGCTGAAGCTGCTGTCGATGCGGCTCGGCGCGGCCGGCCACCGCGTGACCTCGGTCGAGTCGGCCGAGGCGGCGCTGACGCAGCTGGCGGTCGCGCGGCCGCAGCTGGTGGTGAGCGACGTGCAGCTGCCGGGGCGCGACGGCCTCGCGCTGTTCGACGAGATCCGCGCGCGCCATCCGGCGCTGCCGGTGATCCTGCTGWCGGCGCACGGCACCATCCCCGATGCGGTCGAGGCCACCGCACGCGGCGTCTTCAGCTACCTGACCAAGCCGTTCGACGGCAAGGCGCTGCTCGACAAGGTGAACCAGGCGCTGGCGCTCGCGCCGCCGTTGCCGCACGCCGAGGATGGCGACGGCGCCTGGCGTGCCGCGATCGTCAGCCGCTCCGGCCCGATGACCGAGCTGCTCGGCGAGGCCAAGATGGTGGCCGCGTCCGATGCGAGCGTGCTGATCCGCGGCGAGAGCGGCAGCGGCAAGGAGCTGCTCGCGCAGGCCATCCACCGCGCGAGCGCGCGTGCCGCGAAGCCGTTCGTCGCGGTGAACTGCAGCGCGATCCCCGAGGCGCTGCTCGAATCCGAGCTGTTCGGCCACGTGAAGGGCTCGTTCACCGGCGCGGTCGCGAACCACCGCGGCCTGTTCGTCACGGCCGACGGCGGCACGCTGTTCCTCGACGAGATCGGCGACATGCCGCCGGCGCTGCAGGTCAAGCTGCTGCGCGTGCTGCAGGAGCGCTCGGTGCGGCCGGTCGGCGCGAGCCAGGCGGTGCCGGTGGACGTGCGCATCCTGTCGGCCACGCACCGCGACCTCGATGCGGCGATGGCCGAGGGCCAGTTCCGCGAAGACCTGTACTACCGGCTCAACGTGGTGTCGCTGCACCTGCCGACGCTGGCCGAACGGCGCGACGACATCCCGCTGCTGGTGAACCACTTCCTCGCGAAGCTGGGCGAGAAGTACGGCAAGCGCTTCAACGGCTTCGCGCCCGAGGCGATGAAGGCACTGACCACCGCGAGCTGGCCCGGCAACGTGCGCCAGCTGCACAACGTGGTGGAACAGGTGTGCGCGCTGACGACCACGCCGCTGATCCCGCTGACGCTGGTGCAGCGCGCGCTGCGCGTGCCGTCGGTCGAGGTGCTGACCTACGCGCAGGCGCGCGAGCGCTTCGAGCGCGACTACCTGGTCGGCCTGCTGAAGCTGACCGATGGCAACGCCGCCGACGCGGCGCGGCTGGCCGACCGCAACCGCACCGAGTTCTACCGGCTGCTGCAGCGCAACGGCCTGACGCCGGGGCAGTTCAAGGCGGCGGCGGACGACGAGGGCTGAACCCGGCGATCGGATTCAAGCCCACGCGGCTGGATGCGAGCCCGGCGGCATCGACGGCCAGCGCCACAGCGGCGGCGTTTCAGAGAACTGCGGCGCATGGCGCACTGCGACGAGGCGACCGAAGCCCGACGGTTCGCTGACGAGGAAGGGCGTGATGTCGGGCGCTTGCGCCTTCAGTCCGCCGTCGACCCGGCCGAGCGACCGCAGCCACTGCCCGACGCCCGCCAGCGACACCTGCACATGCCAGCTGCCGCCTTCGCGCGCCTGGCGCCACAGCGCGGCCTGCGCGCCGAAGGCCAGCAGGTAGCCTGCCGCGTAGTCCAGCGCCTGCAGCGGCAGGGCCTGCGGCTTCGCGGCGCCGGCGGCGCGTGCCTCGGCGTCGTTGAAGCCGGTGGCGGTCTGCACCAGCGAATCGAAGCTGCGCCGCGTCGACCACGGGCCGGTCGATCCGTAGGCCGACAGCGACACCGCGACGATGCCCGGCCGCAGCGCGGCGAGCTGCTCCGGCCCGAAGCCCAGCGCCTGCAGGCCGCCCGGACGGTAGCCCTGCACGAAGACATGCGCATCGGCCAGCAGCTCCTGCAGTCGCTCGCGCCCCGCGCCGCTGCGCAGGTCGAGGTGGGCCGAGCGCTTGCCGCGGCTGGTCTCGGCGATCGCGTCGATGTTGGGCAGGTGGGGCGAATTCAGCAGCAGCACCTCGGCACCGTAGGCCGCGAGCGTGCGGCCGGCCACCGGGCCGGCGAGGATGCGCGTCAGGTCGAGCACGCGCAGGCCGTGCAGCGGGCGATCGGTGTCGGCGGCGTGGGTCCATTCGCGCGGGGCTGCGTCGCCGAGGCGTTCGATGCGCACCGCCGGCTGGCCGGCCAGCGCCAGGGCTTGCGGATGCCGGTCCCAGGTGTCGACGCTGCGCAGCGCGGCGACCACCAGGCCGGCCTGCGCCGCCGCGTCTTCGAACTCCTCGGCGCGCCAGCTGCGCAAGGCCTGCTCGACGGCGGGGCGCTCGGTGGCGTCGCCGGTCGGGCAGCCGAGCAGCTTCAGCGCGCCGTCACGGTGATGCGCGAAGTTCGCGTGCAGGCGCACCCAGCCCGGCTCGCCGAGCGCCTCGCCGCAGCGGTACAGGCCCGACAGCTTGTCCCAGAGATGCAGGGCGCGGCCGTCGAGCGTGAAGTGCGCGCAGCTCTCCAGCACGGCGTTCTCTCGCGGCACCAGCACGCGCTGCCGGCGCCCATGGCGCAGGTGCCACAGCTCGGCGGCCGCGCCGGAGGCAGCGGCCATGCTGGCCTGGATCGCATCGGCGACGGCGAAGCTGCTCGGCAGCACCGGGGCATCGCCGGGCGCTTCGATGTGATCGAGCGCCGCCGCCGGCAGGCCGGCCTGCTGCCACAGGCCGGACAAGGCGTGCTGCGCCGGACCGGCATCACGATCATCGATGGGCACGCGGTGCTCCAGGGGGGGTGAAGATGGCGCGCATTCGACACCGCCACGCGGCACCCGTCAATCGCCCACGTCAATCGCCCACGTCAGGCGCCCAGCCCGGCGATCAGCGAGTGGTGCAGCGAGACGCCGGCCAGCACGCCATCGGCCGACGCGAAGGTGGCGTTGTGGCGCAGGTGGGCCGCATCGCCGGCCGCGTAGACGCCGGGCACGCTGGTCTGCTTCATGTCGTTGACGCGCAGCATCGGGCCGAACGGGCCGTCGGTGAGCTCGCAGCCCAGCGAGTCGACCAGCTCGTGGCCGATGCGCACGCGCGGCGCGACGAACAGCGCGTCCAGCGGCAGCGAGCGGCCGTCCGCGAGGCGCGCCGCGCTGAGCCGCGGCAGCGGCCCTTCGAGGGCCTGCACCACGGCGGGCTCGATCGCGACGCCGTGCGCACGCAGCCGCCCGGCCTCGTCGTCGTCGAGCTGCTGCCCGTTCAGCAGCAGCGTCGTCGGCCCCCACTCCTTGATCAGCAGCGCATGGTGCACCGAGGCCGGTCCGGCCGACAGCACGCCGAGGCGCCGCCCGGCCTCTTCGTAGCCGTGGCAGTACGGGCAGTGCAGCACGCTCACGCCCCAGCGCGGCGCGAGGCCGTCGATGTCGGGGAAGGTGTCCTGCACGCCGATCGCCAGCAGCAGCCGGCGCGCGGCGAGCGTGCGGCCGTCGTCGAGCGACACGCTGAACTGCCGGCCGCCATCGCCATCACCGTCCCGGCGTGCGCGCAGCGCGCGGCCGCTGACGAACTGCACCGTCGGGTAGGCCTGCACGCGTTCGCGTGCGGCAGCGATCAGCTGCAGCGGCGGCGTGCCGTCCTGCGCGAAGAAGCCGTGCGACCGGGCCGCGAAGCGATTGCGCGGTGCGCCGTCGTCGACCACCGCGACCGTGCGGCGGGCGCGCGCCAGCTGCAGCGCGGCCGACAGGCCGGCGAAGCTGCCGCCGATCACGACGGCGTCAAGGGATGCATCGAGGGTTTCAATGGGCATGGTGGAAGTCCTTCAT
>NZ_JBFUFP010000505.1:0-3846 GCF_056403375.1 Rhizobacter sp. P2_H2 | reverse complement strand
GCGCCACGAGCGTGTTCGTGGTGCCGCCGCCGGTGTTCGACCCGGCGCCGGGCTTTCCCGAGGCGCGGGCCACGGCCGCGGCACTCGACCAGGCGCTGCGCGCCGCGCGGCCGGCGCGCGTGGTGTGCCTGTCGACGATCGGCGCGCAGGCGGCACCGTCGAACCTGCTGAGCCAGCACACGCTGATGGAGGAGGTGTGGTCGGCGCTGCCGCTGGACGTGACGCTGCTGCGCCCGTCGTGGTTCATCGAGAACCTGCGCTGGGACATCGACGCGGCGCGCACGCAGGGCGTGATCCCGGCCTTCCTGCAGCCGCCGGACCGGCCGGTGCCGATGGTGGCCACAGCCGACGTGGGGCGTGTCGCGGCGCGCTTGCTGACGGAGAAGGGCGCCGGGCAGCGCATCGTCGAACTCGACGGCCCGGCGCCGGTCAGCCCGAACGACATCGCTGCCGCGCTGGCGCAGGCGCTGGGTCGGCCGGTGCGCGCCGCGCCGGTGCCGCGCGACAGCTGGGAGGCGTTGTTCCACAGCCAGGGCATGCACCACCCGCAGCCGCGCATCCGGATGATCGACGGCTTCAACGAAGGCTGGATCCGCTTCGCAGGCGGCGAAGCGGTGCAGGTGCGCGGGACGACCGGCCTCGCGAGCGTTGTCGAGCAACTCGTGGGGTGATCGCCACGCGCTGGCGGGCGGGTCGYAGAATCGGCGCATGAACGTCGATCCCTGCACCCGACGCGAGTGGCTGGCCGGTCTGGCCGCCGGTGCGCTGGTGGCCGCCGCGCCGGCCCGTGCTGCCGCGGCGCTCGATCGCCGCATCCCGTCGAGCGGCGAGACGCTGCCGGTCATCGGGCTGGGCAGCTGGATCACCTTCAACGTCGGCAACGACCGCGCGGCGCGCGATGCCTGCACCGAGGTAGTCCGCGCGTTCTTCGCCGAGGGAGGCAGGCTGATCGATTCATCGCCGATGTACGGCTCGTCGCAGCCGACCATCGGCCATGCGCTGGCGCAGCTGGGCCGGCCGGCGGCGCTGTTCTCGGCCGAGAAGGTGTGGATCGGCGATGTGCAGCGCGGCGCGGCACAGATGGAGGCCTCGCGCAACTTCTGGGGCGTGCCGCGCTTCGACCTGATGCAGGTGCACAACCTGCTGTCGTGGCAGGAGCACCTGCCGCGGCTCCTCGAGATGAAGCGGGCGGGGCGGCTGCGCTACGTCGGCATCACCACCTCCGAAGGGCGGCGCCATGCCGAGCTGGAGCAGGTGATGCGCACGCAGCCGATCGACTTCGTGCAGCTCACGCACAACCTGGTGGACCGCGAGGCGGAGCAGCGCCTGCTGCCGCTCGCGCAGGAGCGCGGCATCGCGGTGCTGGTGAACCGGCCGTTCCGCGGTGGTGCATTGATGGATGCGCTGGCGCGCCAGCGGCTGCCGGCCTGGGCCGCGGAGATCGACTGCGCGAACTGGGCGCAGGTGGCGCTGAAGTTCGTCGTCTCGCACCCGGCGGTGACCTGCGCGATCCCGGCGACCAGCCAGGTGGCCCACCTGCGCGAGAACATGGCGGCGGCGCGCGGCCGCATGCCCGATGCAGCGCTGCGCGAGCGCATGGCGCGCACGGTGGCTGCGCTGTGAGGGCGGACCGTTGAGCGAGTGGTGGACCTACCGGCCGTCCAGCTTCCTGATGTTCTCGCCGCGCATCTACTGGCGGCTGTTCGAATCGCTGAACGAGGCGTGGTGGCCGCTGCAGTGGGTGGCGATGGGCGTGGCGGGAGCGTGGCTGGTCTGGCGCGTCCGCGCAGGCCACCGGGGCCTCGATGGGCGCCTGCTGCGAGGCGCGTTCGCCTTCGTCGCGATCTGCTGGGCGTTCACGGCGTGGGCATTCCTGTTCGAGCGTTTCGTGCCGATCTTCTGGGCGGCGACGTATGCCGTCGCGGCGTTCGGCGTGCAGGCGGCCGGGTTGCTGGTGCCGGCCTTGAAGGGCGGCATCGATCTGTCGAGCCGAGGCTGGCGCGTGTGGTCCGGCATCGCGCTGGCGACCTGGGCGGTGCTCGTCCACCCGTGGATCGGTCTCGCGTTCGGGCACCCATGGCAACAGGCCGGGTTCTTCGGCCTGGCGCCCGACCCGACGGTGCTGGCGACGCTCGCGCTGCTGCTGCTGGTCGAGCCATCGACCACCGCGGCTCGATGGGGGCTGCGGCTGCTGTGGATCGTGCCGCTCGCGTGGTGCGCGTCCAGTGCCGCGATGCACGGCACGATGGCGGCGTCCCGGTAGCCAGGCGCTCAGTCGCCCGGCTCGGCGTGCACCCGAAGCACCAGGTTCCAGGTTCGCCCGGCCACCGGTGATGTRCCGACGCGCCCCTGCTCGTCGAGATCGAGCGTGATGCGCGACACCGACTGCTGCACGTTGCCGCCGATCGCCTCGAGCCGGCGCCCGGCGAAGTCGACGCGCGTGACGAGGTCGCAGTGCATCGGCGTGGGCGACTCGCCGGCGCTGATGCGGGCGATCTCGGTCGGCGCGATGCGCGCGCCTTCGCGCAGCGCGCAGATCAGGTCGCCCGGCAGCGCGATCGCGGGCGTGGCGATCACGTCGTGGGCCGAGTTCAGGTGATCGCGCGCCGCGACGATGTAGTCCGCATGCGATTTGCCGAAGCGGAACTCCGACTCGCTGAAGCCTGCGCGTCGCAGCACCGCGCTGATGAAGGCGGCCGACCACGCGGGCGTCCACAGCGGCGGGCCCCATTCGGGCTGCCAGCGCGCCTCGCAGCGGTCGGGCTGCGGGCAGGTGTGGCGTTCGATGCCGCCCGTTCCGGCGGGGCCGAGTGCGGCCCAGTAGCCGTTGACGACCGGGCACAGCGCCGTGCTCATCTCGCGGCCGCAGCCGTCGTCGACCTCGGCRCAGTCGCCGGAAGCCAGTACGGCGCATTGCGCGCCGTCGCTTGTCGTGCCGATGCGCTGCGAGCCCCACAGCCGCCACTCGGCCTCGGCGATCTGCACGGTCCGCGCGATGCGTTCCGGCGGCACGGTCGTCGGCGCGACCGGGCCGTGCGTGGCGCAGCCGGCGACGATCAGCGTGGCCAGGAGGACGAGCGTGCGGCTGGGGGTTCGCATCGCGGGATTGTGAGCCGCTACAGTGGCCGCCTTCTGCGCTACCCGGGTCCCACGATGAGCATGATTTCCTTCGATGCCGGTTCGCATCGCTTCCACCTGAGGGCCGTGGCGATCGTCGTCCGTGGCGACGACGTGCTGCTGCACCGGGCCGAGGGCGACGACTTCTGGGCCTTGCCCGGCGGACGGGTGGAGTCCGGCGAAGAGGCGAGCACGGCGGTGGTGCGCGAGTTGCACGAGGAACTCGGCCTCGTCGTTCAACCGGGGCCGCTCGTGCTGCTGGTCGAGA
This sequence comes from Rhizobacter sp. P2_H2, assembly GCF_056403375.1. Taxonomy (NCBI): domain Bacteria; kingdom Pseudomonadati; phylum Pseudomonadota; class Betaproteobacteria; order Burkholderiales; family Sphaerotilaceae; genus Rhizobacter; species Rhizobacter sp. P2_H2. The sequence goes on along the minus strand of NZ_JBFUFP010000505.1, from coordinate 461 downwards.
ACTTCTTCGTCTACGGCGGGTTGAAGCACCATGAAGTCGGCATGTACTTCAAGGTCGAGGCGCAAGCCGGCAGCCGCGTGCTCACGGAGCCCGGCCCGTACCGGGGCGTCGAAGGCGCGCGTGAACTCGTCTTCGACTGGTTTGCGCGCTCGGCGCTGGGGAACGTGGATGTGCGGCCTTCATTCCTGGCGCAGACGCTGGCGGCGGACCGCATCGCCTTCACGCACGTCGTGCAGCGGGATCAACACCACAATCCCTGAACTCGGGCATCCCGCTACAGTCGTCCCACCTTCAGGAGATCCCCCGATGCCCATCGAAAACTGGCTTGCCTTCGTCGCCGCCTCCGCGGTGCTGCTGATCATCCCCGGCCCGACCATCCTGACCGTCATCAGTTACTCGATGGCGCAGGGGCGGCGCGCCAACGTGCCGCTGATCGCCGCGGTCGCGCTGGGTGACTCCAC
>NZ_JBFUFP010000504.1:0-3850 GCF_056403375.1 Rhizobacter sp. P2_H2 | reverse complement strand
CAGCGTGCCCGAGGAGGGCAGCGTGTTCTGGTTCGAGCTGGCGCTGCCGGTGCTGGAGACGGGGGCGGGTACCGCGCGCGTCGAGCGCAGCGCGGTCGGCTATGCCGGCGCGCCGCGCAGCGTGCTGATCGTCGACGACATCGCCGAGAACCGCGAGATGCTGGCCTGGCTGCTGCGCCTGCTCGGCTTCCAGATCGACGAGGCCGACAACGGGCAGACGGCGGTGGTGCGGGCGCAGGCGAAGCGGCCGGACCTGATCCTGATGGACCTGATGATGCCGGTGATGGACGGGCTGCAGGCGACGCGGCGCATCCGCGAGGACGCGGGGCTGAAGACCGTGCCGATCATCGCGATCTCGGCCAGCGTGACGGCCGAGGACCGGCAGAAGTGGGTCGCCTCGGGCGGCAACGGCTTCGAGGCCAAGCCGGTGCGCCGTGAGAGCCTGCTGCGCCAGATCGGTGAGCTGCTGGACCTGACCTGGATCTACCGCGAAGACGACGGCGCGGCGGGTGCGCTGCCGGCGCAAGGCGAGCCGCTGGCGCCGGAGTCGATTCCGGATGCGCAGGAGCTGCAGGAACTGCACCGGCTGACGCGGGCCGGCAACATGGCGGCGATCTGCGACGAAGCGCAGCGGCTCGCGCAGGCTGATGCGCGCTACCGGCCGTTCGCCGAGCGGGTGCGGCGCCTCGCGAACGACTACCAGGTGCGGGCGCTGGGCACGCTGGTGAAGGAGAGCCTCGCGCGCCGGCAGGAGTGAGGCGGGTCAGGCCAGCGCCACCTCGGCCRTTGCAGCGACCGCCAGCGCCGCGATGCCGGCCTGCGCCACCAGCCCGTCCACGTCCATCAGGATCAGCATGCGCTGGTGGCTGCTGACCAGCCGCTCCTGCAGGCCGCCCGGCCGCGCGAGCGATTGCACGCGGGCGCTGGCGACCTCGAACACCGGACCGAGCTCGTCCACCCGCATCGCGAAGCGCTGCCCGCCCGACCCCTGCGCCACCACCAGCGGCGCCTGCGGATCGGCCGCCGGGCCGGTGCCGCGCAGCACGCCCAGGTCGACCACCGGCAGCAGCCGGCCTTCGAACTCCAGCATGCCGAGCAGATGCGCCGGTGCGTTCGGCAGCGCGGCGATGCGCGGCTGCTGCAAGGCCTGCAACGCCATCGCCGACGGCACGCCCAGCCACTGGCCGCCGCACAGGAAGCTGGCGATCGACACCACCGGCTCCTTGCCGCGCGGCGGCGTGGCGGCGTTGTCGAACACCACCGGCGCGGCCGCGGCCTGCGCCTGCATCGCGCCCAGCTTCAGCAGCGCCACCGACAGCAGGTCGCGCGGGCCGATGCTGCCATCGGCGTGGTACTCGCGGTAGCCGCCCGAGACGCTGCAGCCGGCGCTGCAGGCGACGCCGTCGAGGTGAATCACGGCGCTGGCCGACGCGCCCCGCGCGAGCGAGCGCCAGTCGGTGGGCACCGCCCAGTCGCTGCCGACCGGCCAGCGCGCCGGGTCGCTGCTCGCGACCACTGCGCCGGCACGCGTCAGCAGCAGCGCCGCTGCGCCGTGCGAGGGTTCGCCCTGCGCATCGAGCGGCAGCGCATCGCGCAGCATCGCGGCGAACTGCGGCTCGCCGTCGAAGACGATCGCGATGCCGCCGACCACGGTCGCGGTGCCGTCGTTCGCTCGCAGCGCCGCCCCGTGCACGAAGGTCGGCCGCCCACCGTACAGATCGCTCGCCGCATGCGCCGATTCGACGTGCTGCTGCGGATCGCGCAGTGCCAGCGTCTCGCGCACCCACGGCGCGTCGAGCACGCTGCCGCAACGCGCCTGCTCGGCCGGGTCCGACACCGCGACGATGCGCCCGTCGGTGTCGAACAGCACCAGCAGCGCGTACACCGTGTAGAGCCCGTTGATGCGTTGCAGCACGGCGGCGGCACGCTGCGCATCACGTTCACCCGCCGGCTGCGACAGCACGCCGCGCAGCACGCCGTCGAGCGCCCACCAGCGGCAGTCGTTCGCGCGTTCGTAGAGGTTGCGGTCGACGATGTCGATCGCGAGCCGCGCGTGGTGGCGCGCTTCGTCGAACACCGCGTTCAGCGTCGAGCGGTGCAGGTTCGCGATCGCCTGCTCGAACACCTGGCGGATGCGCTCGCCGGTCTGGCCGACCTCGCGCAGCAGCGTCGCGGCGAAGGCGCTCGACGTGCCTTCGCCGGCCGGCCGCAGGCGGCCGTTCCACAGCACGCGCGACAGGTCGCGCTGGATGTGGCGAGCCTGCACGGGGATGGTGCGCAGCGCCTCGCCGAACAGCTCGCGGGTGTCGAGGCGGGCCAGCAGGTCGTCGTCGGCCGTGGTGTCGTGCAGGTCCTCCTGCAGCTCGGCGGTGTCGAAGGCCTGGTCCACCGGCACCAGCGCACGCGCCGACCAGCCGGGGCCCGCGTAGCCTTCGTAGCCGCTCGCGGCGGCATGCACCATCAGGTACTCGCGTCCGGCGAAGCGGGTGAGCTGCCGGGCTGCCGTGGACGTCGCCGGCGGCAACGGCGCGCCGACCGGCACCTGCCACGGGTCGGACGAGGCCAGCACCGCGTCGGCGCCATCGGTCAGCACGATCACGCTGCGGTCGCGCGGCTCCAGCAGCTGYGAGAAGATCGCGCGCATCTCGTCGTCGAAGCGGAACGACAGGCACAGCACGCCCGCGATGCGCTCGTCGACGCGGATCGCCGCCGCGTACAGCAGCGCGCGCCGGCCGCCCATCAGCGCGGAAGGGCCGAAGTGCTCGACATACGGGCCGCCCTGCAGCGCCTGCGCGAGCCAGGGCTCGCGGCTGCCGGGGCCGGCCTCGATCGAATCGTCGAGCCGTGCCAGCACGCGGCCGTCCGGTGCCAGCGCGATCACGTCGTCATAGACGGTGTACTTGGCCGCGTACTCGGCGAAGCGGGCCTGCAGCGCGCGCAGTGCGGCAGCATCCACCCCGTCGGCGCCGAGGCTCGCGCGCACCACCTCGCGCAGCTGCGAATCGGTGCTCAGGAAGCCGATGTCGGCGGTGCGCTCGAACAGGTTGCGCACCAGGATGTCGATCGCCACCTGCGCCTGGCTGCGCATGCGCTGCGCGACGTTCGACAGCAGCGTGCGGCCGAGGCTGTCGAGCAGGTCCTCCGACAGCGACTGGAAGGCCGCGCGCGTCGCGCCGATGTCGGGCAGCGTGCCGCTCATCTGGCCGAGCATCGACAGGCTGTCCCACACCCCCTGCAGCCGCAGCAGCGACTCGCGGTATTCGTCCACCGCGGGCATGCGCGACACCAGCGGGGCCACTTCGGGCGAGAAGGGCATCCCGCGGCGCCAGATCTTTTTCATTGTTCGTCCTGAGGATTCAAGTGGGTTCGTGAGACATCCGCCCCGCTCTCGGGACCCCGCCGGTGCAAACGTTCTCAAGATTGAGAATCGGCCGATCCGACGCCAGGTACACCTGGACTTTCGTGAAACGGATCACGCTTGCGCATGACGCGACAGGAAGGGGTCCGATGCGGCTCGGGCGGGCTGCTCCGGCGTCAGCCTCGCGTCAGTCTCGGGGCCGTCGCGACCCCGCCTCGACCCGTTTTCGCAAGTGTGCGAATCGGCCACGCGAAGCTTCTCGTTTTTGAGGCATCAGGCGTGACTGAGAGTTCATGAGCTTGTTTTTTCGTGCGATGACGAGACTGAGCTGCATCGGGTCCTGCATCGGACCTTGCACCCAAAGGAGAGATCGCCATGCAGATTCAAGTCCTCACCGTCCTGGCCCGCCACGAACATGTCCAGGCCCTGATGTCGCCGGTGCTCGAAGGCCGCGTCCAGGAAGCCGTCTCGAAGGCCGAAGAGCTGCTGGGC
>NZ_JBFUFP010000503.1:0-3853 GCF_056403375.1 Rhizobacter sp. P2_H2 | reverse complement strand
AGCCTGTTCCCGGTGGTGCTGGATCCGCTGGGCGAGCCCGGGGCGGCGTTGAAGCGCGTCAAGGAGACCTTGCGCGCCGTGCCGCTGCGCGGCCTGGCGCACGGCGTGCTGAAGCACAGGGGGCCGCCCGAGGTGCGGGAGGCGCTGCGCGCACTGCCACCGTCGCAGGTGGTTTTCAACTACCTCGGCCAGTTCGACGGCAGCTTCGACGAGGCCGCGGCCTGGCGACCGGCGTCTGAAAGCGCGGGTGCAGCGGTGGATGCATCGGCACCGCAGGCGCACGAGTTCTCGATCGACGGCCAGGTCTACGACGGCCAGCTCGCGCTGAACGTGCGCTACAGCCCGGCCCGGCACGACGCGGCCGAGGTGCGGCGTTTCGTCGAAGCGTTCCGTGGCGAGCTGCTGGGGTTGATCGCGCATTGCAGCGCAGGAGCGCTCGGCGTCACGCCCTCGGACTTCCCGCTGGCGCGCATCGACCAGCCCACGCTCGATGCGTTGAACCTGCCGCTGGCGAACCTCGACGACCTGTACCCGCTGTCGCCGATGCAGGCCGGCATGCTGTTCCAGTCGCTGGTCGATGACGGCGGCGAGGCCTATCGCACGCAGTTGCGCGTCGATCTCGACGGGCTGGACGTGGCCCGATTCCGCGCCGCGTGGACGACGGTGCTGGCACGCCACGAGGTGCTGCGCAGCGGCTTCATCGCGCAGCCGCCGCTGCAGTGGGTGGCGCGCCGCACCGAGCTGCCGTGGTCGGTGCAGGACTGGCGAGGCCGTCCTGGTGCCGAGCTGGACACCTTCGCGCAGGCCGAGCTCGCCGCGCCGCTGGACCTGGCGCGGCCGCCGCTGATGCGCGTCGCGCTGCTGCGCACGCAGGACGATCGCCACCACGTCGTGTGGACCGCGCACCACCTGCTGCTCGACGGCTGGAGCAGCTCGCTGCTGCTCGGCGAGGTGCTGCGCGCGTATGAAGGCGCGCCGCTGCCGGTGCCGCTCGGGCGCTTCCGCGACCACATCGCGTGGCTGCAGGCGCGCGACCCGGCGGCCGGCGAGGCGCATTGGCGGGCGCAGCTCGCGCAGCTGGAGTCGCCGACGCACCTGGCCTCGGCGCTGCGCCGGCCCGCATCGCCGCAACCTGGACAGGGCGGCCTGCACCGCACGCTGCCGCTGCAGCCGCTGGCCGATGCAGCGCGCCGCGAGCGCGTGACGGTCAACACGCTGGCGCAGGCGGCCTGGGCGCTGGTGCTGGCGCGCTGCACCGGGCAGCGTACCGTCTGCTTCGGCAGCACCGTGGCAGGCAGGCCGGCCGAGCTGCCGGGCGCGCAGCAGATGCTGGGGCTGTTCATCAACACGCTGCCGGTGGTGGCGACGCTGCAGCCGGCGCAGCCGCTCGGCGCGTGGTGGCGCGAGCTGCAGGCGCAGGGACTGGCGGCGCGCGAGCATGAGCACACGCCGCTGGTCGAGATCCAGCGCTGGGCCGGGCAGGGCGGGCAGGCGCTGTTCGACAGCCTGCTGGTGTTCGAGAACTATCCGATCGACGCGGCGCTGCGCGAAGCGGCGCCGGGCGGGCTGCGCGTCGGCACGGCCCACACCCGCGACGACACGCACTATGCGTTGACGCTGGCGCTGCACCAGGGCGAGCAGCTGGCCTTCGACTGGCGCTTCGCGCACGACGCGTTCGACGACGCGACGGTGGCGCAGCTGGCCGCGCAGCTCGAGCAGGTGCTGACGGCGTTCGTGCAACAGCCGGATGCGTGCATCGGCGCGCTGGCGCTGCCGGCCGATGCCGAACGCGAGCGGCTGTTGCGGCAGGGCGAGGGCGCTTCGCCGGTGGTGGCGGATGAGCCGGTGCACCGCACGATCGAGCGGCTGGCTCGCGCGCAGCCGGAGGCGGTGGCGCTGGTCTTCGGCGAGGTGGAACTGAGCCGCGGCGAGCTGAATGCGCGGGCCAACCGCCTCGCGCACCGGCTGATCGCGCAGGGCGTGCGGCCGGAGTCGCGGGTCGGGATCGCCCTCGATCGGTCGGTCGAGATGATCGTCGCGGTGCTGGCCGTCTTGAAGGCCGGTGCGGCCTACGTGCCGCTGGACCTGGCGTATCCCGCCGAGCGGCGGCAGGCGATGGTGGAGGACAGTGGCGTCGCGCTCGTGTTGACCGAGGTGGATGGCGCCTCGCTGATGGGTGAAGCGGCGACCGATCCGCAGGTGGCGCTGCACGCCGACCAGCTCGCGTACGTGATCTACACCTCCGGCTCGACCGGCAAGCCGAAGGGCGTTGGCGTGTCGCATCGCGCGCTGGCGCGGCATGCGCAAGCGGCGGCGGCGTTCTTCGGCCTCGTGCCCGAGGATCGCGTGCTGCAGTTCGCGACGCTGAACTTCGACGCGTTCGTCGAGCAGCTGTTCGCGCCGTTGGCCCTCGGCGCGGCGGTGGTGCTGCGCGGGCCCGAGGTGTGGGACAGCGCGACCTTCCGCCGCGAAGTGGTGGCGCGGCGCATCAGCGTCGCGGACCTGACGACGGCGTACTGGCAGCTGCTGGCGCAGGATTTCGCGCGGACACCTCCCACTGATGTCTGCTCCTTGCGCCAGGTGCACGTCGGCGGCGAGGCGATGTCGCCCGAAGGCCTGAAGGCCTGGCGCGACGCCGGCTTGTCGCACATTCGATTGCTGAACGCCTACGGCCCGACCGAGGCCACCGTGACGGCTTCGGCACTCGATTGCACGCCGTTCGTCACCGGCGAAGCCCCATGGCCCGCGTCGGTGCCGATCGGCTGGGCCTTGCCCGGCCGCGCGCTGCGCATCGTCGATGCCGACCTGCACCCGGTGCCCATCGGCGTGGCCGGCGAGCTGTGCATCGGYGGCGCGCTGCTGGCACGCGGCTACCTCGGCCGGCCGGGCCTGACGGCCGAGCGCTTCATTGCCGATCCGTTCGATGCGAGCGGCGGCCGGCTCTATCGCACCGGTGACCTGGTGCGCTGGAACGATGTCGGGCAGATCGAATACCTCGGCCGCGTCGACCACCAGGTGAAGCTGCGCGGCTTCCGCATCGAACTCGGCGAGATCGAGACGGCGCTGCTGGCGCAGCCGGAGCTGCGCGAGGCGGTCGTGCTCGCCCGGGCCTCGGCGGGCGGGCCGCGTCTGGTCGCCTATGTGGCGCTGCAGCCGGGCGCATCGATCGAGCCCTCCGCGCTGCGCGAACGCCTGGCCACGCGGATGCCCGAGCACATGCTGCCGTCGGCCTTCGTGCAGCTGCCCGCGCTGCCGTTGACCCCCGGCGGCAAGCTCGACCGCCGCGCGCTGCCCGAGCCCAAATTCACCACCGACGCCGAACACGAACCACCCGAGAGCGACGCCGAGCACGCGCTCGCGGCGATCTGGTGCGAAGTGCTCGGCGTGCCGCGTGTCGGCCGCCGCGATCACTTCTTCGAGCTCGGCGGGCATTCGCTGCTCGCGGTGCGGCTGGTGGCCGAGCTGCGGCAACGGCTCGGGCTGGAGCTCGGCCTGCGCAGCGTGTTCGACCACCCGACGCTGGCCGGCCTGGCCGCGGCACTGCCGAGGCCGACCGCCACGACCACCGCGGACCGGCTGGGTGCTTTGCTTGACGAACTGGAAGATTCCCTGGAATGACGATCGAACTTGCTGCCTTGTCGCGCCGCTTCGCCCAGTTGCCCGCCGGCAAGCGCGCGGCGTTCCTCGAGCGGCTGCGTGCCGAAGGGCTGGACTTCGGCGCGCTGCCGCTGATCGCCCGCGAGCCCGGCACACCGGCGCCGCTCGCGCCGGCGCAGCGTGCGCTGTGGCTGGCGTGGCAGCGTGCACCGCAGTCGCCGGCCTACAACCTGGCCGGGCGCCTGCGCATTCGCGG
>NZ_JBFUFP010000502.1:0-3862 GCF_056403375.1 Rhizobacter sp. P2_H2 | reverse complement strand
CGCGCTGGATCTGCGTGTACAGCGCGCCCACGATGCCCTCCGAGGCATAGCACAGCGCGCCCAGGATGCCGAGCACGCCGTAGCGCTCGCTCAGGCCGACGTAGGTGTCGACCAGCGCCGCGGTCTCGGGCTGCGCCGGCACCGCCGCCAGCTGGGCATCGTCGAGCCCGAGCGCCCGCGTGAACTGCCGGAACAGCGCGGCATGCGCGCATTGCGGATCGCCCTCGCCCAGTTCCTCCCACAGGTTCTCGGCGATCACGATGCGCGCGTCCTCCTGCGGGCAGGCGGCCAGCGCGAGCGCGAGGAAGCGCGGGAACTGGTGGCAGAACTTGTACATCTGCGCGCCCAGCACCCGCACCTGGGCCAGCGTCAGCGCTCCGGTGCGGCAGCGCTCGACGAACGCATGACGCCACAACGGGTGCCCCTGTGCCACCTGCCGGAAGCGCGCCGGGGCATCGGCGCAGAGCGTGACGAGTTCGGATTGCAGTGATTTCATGGGGTTGTCCTCGGAAGAAAAACAACTCAGGAACGGGCGACCTTGACGGCCAGGTGCAGCGGAAGATCGAACAGCGGGCCGAAGAAGGCCTCGTCCAGCGCGACCATCTCGCGCGTGACCGTCAGCTCGGTCACGCCCGGCATCGCGGAGAAGCCCGCCAGCCGCAGGCCGTCGAAGTAGTCCCCCAGCGTCTTGTGCACCAGCTGCACATCGAGCGCCGTGCCGTCGCGTTTCCAGATGCGCCCGCCGAACCGGCTGTTGCGGCCGCCGAAGTAGCCGGCGCTGCCGATGTCGAAATGGAACGGCGGCGCCGGATCGCGGCGCATGAACGCGAACGCCGGGTGCGGCACCGCGAACACGAAGTGGCCGCCCGGGCGCAGCATGCGGTGCACGTTGGCCATCGTGCGCTGCATCTGCGCCACGTCGAGGTAGTTGAAGAGGAACACCGCGACCACCAGGTCGAAGCTGGCCTCGTCCAGCGCCACCGCGACCGCGTCGGCGGTGTCGTAGCGGATGCCCAGCGGCTCGGCGCGCTCGGCCTCGCGCGCCAGCGCGATCATGCGTTCCGAGACATCGAGCCCCAGCACGYGGGCGCCGTACCCGCTCAGCATGCGGCTGCAATAGCCCTCGCCGCAGCCGAGGTCGAGCACGTCCTTGCCGGCCAGCGGCTCGCACAGCGCCATCACCTGCGGCCGGGCGGTGTAGTCGGAGAGGGAGCTGGGCTGGCGTCGGGACCAGTTGGCCGCGGTCTGGTCGTACAACGCGCGGGCCTCGGTGGGCAGGGGCATCGTCATCGTCAAAAGTCCTCGGTTGCGGTGGCGGGAGCCTGATGCGCATCGCGCACGGCCAGGAACCTGAACAGCGTCTGCCTGAGGGCGAGCGGCTCGAAGGGCTTGCCGAGCATCGCGTCGGCACCGGCCTCGGCGGCACGCGCGTGGTCGGCCCCCAGCATGCTGGCGGTCCAGATGACGATCGGCACGCGCGTGCGGCCGCCGGCCTGGGCGCGGATGGCGCGGCAGATGTCGAGCCCGTCCATGTCCGGCAGGCACATGTCCAGCATCACCAGGTCATAGGGGGTGCGCGCGGCCGCCTCGACGGCCGCGGCGCCGTTGTCGACCACGTCGACGGTGCAGCCGAGCGCGGTGAGGTGCAACTGCGCGACCAGCTGGTTGACGGGCTCGTCCTCGCAGACGAGCACGCGCCCGTGGAAACCGACCGGCGCGCTCTCCGGCTGCGCCTGCGCCTGCGCGGGCTGCTCGCCCTTCGGCAGGCACACGCTGAACCAGAAGGTGCTGCCGCGGCCGACCTCGCTGCGCACGCCGACCTCGCCGCCCATCAGCGCGGTCAGCTTCTTGCTGATCGCCAGGCCCAGGCCGGTGCCCCGGTACTTGCGCGTGGTGGAGGCGTCGACCTGCGTGAACGGCTCGAACAGGCCGGCCTGCTTGGCAGGGTCGATGCCGATGCCGCGGTCCTCGACCTCGAACCGGATCGTCGCCTGCGTGCCGGTTTCGCCGATCAGCCGGGCGCGCACCGTGATCCGCCCCGCGCCCGAGAACTTGATGGCATTGCCGAGGTAGTTGACCAGCACCTGCCGGATGCGGGCCGGATCGCCCAGCAGGTCGTCGGGCACGCCGGGCGCGATGTCGATGTCCACCTCGAGCGATTTCTCGCCGGCCTGGAAGGCCAGCAGCTCGACGGCATCGCCGACCGTGCGCCGCAGCTTGAAGTCGATGCTCTCGAGCTCGAGCTTGCCGGCCTCGACCTTCGAGAAGTCGAGGATGTCGTCGAGGATGCCCAGCAGCGATTTCCCGCTCTTCGCGGCCATGGCGGCGCAGCCGTGCTGGGGCGCCGACAGCTCGCCGGCCAGCAGGTGATCGAGCATGCCCAGCACGCCGTTCAGCGGCGTCCTGATCTCGTGGCTCATCATCGCCAGGAACTCGCTCTTGGTCCGGTTGGCCTGCTCGGCCACCTCGGTCGCCAGCATCGCGAGCTTCAGGTCGTCCTTCTGCGCCTTCAGCCGCCGCGACAGCTCCTGCGCATCGGCCAGCGCCTTGTTCTTCGTCTGCAGCAGCAGCAGCAGGTCGGCCGCCGGATCGTGCACCGCGAAGTCGCTGAGCGACAGGCCGATCCGCGCGATGTCGGTCATCTGCGTGACCCACGGCGAGCCGAGGAAGAACAGCACGCGCCCCTGGACGACGATCTCGCCGCGCAATTGCAGCGGCCCCTGCCGGTGGCGCAGCACGAACAGCGACTGCCGCAGCGGCAGCACGGCGTCGAAGCTCAGGCTCTGCAGCACCGGGCGATGGACCTCGAAGTGCTCGCCGAACGCCGCCCCCTCGGTCAGCTGCGGGCACAGGCGGCGCAGCACGGCACCGGTCTGCAGCACGCGAAGCTGGTCGTCGAGCGCGATGTGGAACGGAAATGCCGCCGCGAACTCGTGCGGGGACAGCGTGATGGCCGCAGCGCCCATCACTGCTGCGGCGATGCGCCCGCGGCAACCGGGCCGATGCGGTCGATGCGGAATACGTCGTGGTCGTCGAGGCCGCGGTGGGCGGTCTGGCGCACGACGACGTTCTCGTCGAAACGCCGCCCCAGGCCCTTCAGCAGGCCGATCACCATCGGTGCCAGGCCCATGCGCTCGCTGCGGTAGTGCAGCAGCAGCCCGCGCCCGCCGTCCACGCGCTCCAGCTGGAACGAAGGCGGCCGCAGGTCCGGGAAGGTCAGGCCGACGTGGCTGTGCATGTTGTCGAGGTTGCCCAGGAATTCCTCGAGGCTCGCGCCGAACATCGAGAGCATCTCGCCATAGCCCTCCTGCGCGGTGTACAGCACCCAGTGCTCGCCGAACGATTCGAGGATCTGCGCCGCGTCCAGCTTCAGCACCTCCGACGCGGCGCCGACGAGCTTGTACGTCACCTCGTCCGGGTAGCCGTCCATCGAGACGAACATCTCGTGGCTGACGCCGGCGCCCTCGCGGATGCGCTGCCAGGCCGCATCGCCGAAGCCGCGCCTGACGAAATCCTCGACCGCCTGGTTGACAAGACCGTACATGGAGCTTCCTTCATCTCTCCGGGATGGAACATTTCAGGCAGCGACTGTGCACGCGGCCGCCGGGCCGCGCCAGTCGGCAGATTTCCGGTGCAGCTGTCGGCAGATTGACTACGCCTGACGGGTTGCGGCATGCGAGCGCGCGAACTCCGGCACGATCTGCAGCAGGCGCTCGAACTCGGTCGACTTGTGCAGGCAGTGGTCGGCACCGTCGGCGAGCACCTGCTCGCGTATCGATTCCTCGCCGTGGGAGGTGAGCACGATCACCAGGCAGCCGCGGCCGTGTTCGCTCTCGCGAATGGCGCGCAGCAGCTGCAGGCC
>NZ_JBFUFP010000501.1:0-3877 GCF_056403375.1 Rhizobacter sp. P2_H2 | reverse complement strand
CTCAGATGATCTGCAGCGCCTTGGCGTGATGCGCCAGACGCTCCAGGGCATGGTCCATCTGCTTCGGTTCGAGTCCGCTGGTCACGCTCAGCCTGATGCGGGACTGTTTCTCGGGCACCCCCGGGAACACGACCGGCGTGACGACGATGCCGTCGTCATAGAGGCAGCTGCAAAGCGCCTTGACCTTGAGATCGTCGCGGACCATGACGGGAAAGATGGCCGAGGCGCTGGCTCCGATGTCGAAGCCCAGGGCACGCAATCCGCGTCCGAAGTACTCGACGTTTCGCCACAGGCGCTCGCGGATCGAGGGTTCGTCGTCGAGGATGCGAAGGGCCTCCAGGACGGATGCCGCGACGGACGGGAGCACGGATGCCGAGAACACATAGTGCCGGCTCGCCATCTGGAGATAGCGGATCAGCCGGCGCGATCCCGCCACGAAGCCGCCGACGCTGCCCAGGCTCTTGCTGAAGGTGCCGGCGACGATGTCGACCCCGCCGAGGATGCCGAAGTGTTCCGCCGTCCCCCGCCCTCGAGCGCCGAACACACCGGTGGAATGGGCCTCGTCGAGCATCAGCATCGCGTCATGGCGGCGTGCAAGCCTGACGATGTCCGCCAGCGGCGCCAGGTCGCCGTCCATCGAGTACACGCCCTCCACGACGACCAGCCGGTTGGCGTACTGGCTTCGCGAGCGAACCAGGATGCGCTCGAGCGCGTCGAGGTCGTTGTGCGCGAAGGTCCGCATGGGTGCGCCGCGGCAGCCTTCCATGACACTGCCATGCACGCAGCTGTCCACGATGGCGAGGTCGTTGCGCCGCAGCAGCGCCGACAGGACGCCGCAGTTCATGCCGAAGCCGGAGCTGTACAGCAGCGCGGCTTCGCAGTTCGTGAAGGCGGCGAGTTCTCGCTCCAGCCTTTCGTGCAGATCGGTGTTGCCGATGGCGGCGGGCGACGCGCTGGTTCCGGCGCCGTAGCGCTGGGTCGCGGCGATGCTGGCCGCGATGGTCGCCGGGTGCCGGGACAGGTCCAGATAGTCGTTCGATGCCAGGTTGATCACCTCGACGACGCGTCCGCTGTCGCGGTCCAGCAACCTGGCGAGGCCTGCCGAGCCGCCGGTTCTCACTCGCCGGTAGTGGTAGTGCCTGCGGCGCACCAGGTCGTCGACATACGCCGACAACTGCTCGAAGCGCTCGGCGAATGCCAAGGTGTCCTGCTGCGAAGCGACAAGGAACTCGTGCAGGCTCGAATGCCGCGAGTCGATCGGGCCCGTGGCCTTCGTGCGGCGGTCGTGCTCGTCGTGCGCCGTCGTCGCCACCCGGCTGCTGCAGTTCTCGGATTGATCCAGCACGTGAAGTTCCTTTCAGGCGGCGACGGGGTGGGCATGCCGTGGGCCCTGCTCATGGGCGGGCCGGTCGCTGCGGGCGACCGCGTCGAGTCGGCCGCCGACGTGGGCTGCGTGCGCGGCACTGCGCTGGAGCTTTCCACTGGTGGTTCGGGGAAGGCTGCCCTGGCTGACCAGCACCACGACGGCGGGGCGTACGCCGTGCCGCTGGGCGACCTCCGCCATGATCGCGTCGAGCACGGGCTGCGGATCGCTGCGCCATGTCCGCTTGATCTCCTGCACGATCAGCAGCGACTCGCGTCCGTTCTCTTCCAACGGCAGCGCGACGCCGGCATGCCGCCCGATCGCCGGATGGCAGGTCTCGACCGTCGCCTCGATGTCCTKGGGGTGATGGTTGACGCCGCAGATGACGATCAATTCCTTCAGGCGCCCGACGATCGTCAGCCCGCCGTCTCGAACGAAGCCGAGATCGCCGGTGCGCAGGAATCCTGCGCCGGCATCGCCGGCAATCCGCGCGTTGAAGACACGCTCGGTTTCCTCCGGCAGGCCCCAATAGCCGTGCGCAACGCTGCTGCCCCGGACCCAGACCTCGCCCACCCGGTCCGCGGGACACGGCCGCAGGGTGTTCGGGTCCACGATGACCACGTCGAGTCCGGCCAGCACCTGCCCGCAACTCACCAGCCGTTGCGCCGGCTCGGCGGCCTGCGGGGCGGCGACCCGGCCCTGCCCGAGTGCAGACGTTGCCACATTGACGACGCGTGCCGGCTCGCCTTCAGGCCCGCCCGACACCATCAGGGTCGCCTCGGCGAGCCCATAGCACGGGAAGAACGAACGGCTGCGAAAACCGCACGCCTCGAAACGCGACGCGAATCGCTGCAGCGTGTCGGCGCACACGGTTTCGGCGCCGCAGAAGGCCACCTCGAGGCTGCTCAGGTCGAGGCCGGCCAGTTGCTCCTGAGGCACCTTCTCGAGGCACAGCTCGTATGCGAAGTTCGGCGCCCCGGTGACGGTGGCCCGGTGCCGCGTCAGGGCCTGCAGCCACATCAGCGGATCGGACACGAATGCGCCGGCCGGCATGAGTGTCATCGGACAGCCATTGAAGAGCGGGCCGATCACGCCGGTCATCAGGCCCATGTCGTGGTGCAGGGGCAGCCAGCTGACGCCCACCGTGCGCTCGCTCAAGCCCATCGCCCGGCTGATCATCGCCGCGTTCTGCAGGAAGTTGCCGTGGGTGATGCATACGCCCTTGGGCGTCGCGGTGGATCCGGAGGTGTACTGGAGAACGGCCAGCGAGTCACTGAGGGGCGCCGCATCGATCCAGCCGCCGGATGTGCGGGCTTCGAGCTCGTCCGGCGTTCTCAACTGCAGCGCGGCAAAGGCTTCGTTCGTCGCTTGCAGTTGCACGAATCGCTTCAGCAGGGTGCCGGGCACGATGGCCATCCTGGCACCGGCGTTGCGCACGATGGATTCGGAGCGCGCGAGCGCACGCGACAGGTGCGGCGGACTCAAGGGAACCACGACGGCGCCGGCAAGGAGAATCCCGAAGAACGAGATGACGAAATCCGCGCCCGTGCCGACGTACAGCAGGATGCGTTCGCCGCGCAGGCCGGCCGCCTGCAGCGAAGCCGCAACCCGCTGCGCACGCTCGTGGAGTTCGCCGTAGGTGATCGGCGGATCGCCGGCGTCGCCGCGAGCAAGGAATCGATACGCCACCCGACCACCGCACTCGCGCGCCCGCGCTGCAAGCAGCTGGGTCAGGGATTCTGCAAATGCGCTGCGCACTGGCATCTTGGACTCCATGAATCGATCTCCGGCCCAGGTTCACTTGACGCGCACGACATCCGTCGCCACGCCCAGCGCGGCGAGCAGCCTGATGGCGGCATAGCCGATGTCGATCTCGTACCAGTGCCGGCCGAAATTGGCGGCCCCGGCATTCGCGTGGTGGCTGTTGTGCCAGGACTCGCCCAGTGACGGCACGCTCAGCCACCAGACGTTCCTGCTGGCGTCATCCGTGTCGTGGCTGCGCCTTCCGAAGGCGTGGCAGACGGAGTTGATCGCGTAGACCACCTGCAGGACCGCAAATTGCCGAAAGAACCCGGCGTACATCACGGCACTCGCGGCGGCGGCCGGCGACCCCGTCAGCAGTGCCGCGATGGCGCCGGGCAACAGGATCGAGGCAACATGGACACGCAGGTAGTGCTTCTCCATCCGCACCAGGGCTGCATCCCTCAGCAGGTCGGCCGCCAGTACGCCGGGGTTGGCCTTCCTGTTCATCAGCATCCAGCCGACATGGGCGTGCAGGAACGATCGCGCGCTGATGCTGCCGGTCTTGTCGAGGGGGCTGTGGGGATCGGAGTCGGTATCGGTTCGGGCGTGGTGCAGGCGATGGTGTGCCACCCAATACACCACCGGCCCCTGCCCCGCGGTGTAGCCCAGCACCGCCAGCAGCGCGCGCCAGAACGGGCCCACTGCGAAGCTGCGGTGCGCGAAGAGGCGGTGATAGCCGACGGTGATGCCCAATCCGCTGGCGAGGTAGAA
>NZ_JBFUFP010000500.1:0-3885 GCF_056403375.1 Rhizobacter sp. P2_H2 | reverse complement strand
GCGTCAGTGCGGAGGGTTGCGGCGCCGGAGCGGGTGAAGGCGCGGGAGCAGGGGCCGGCGCAGGCGAGGGCGAGGGCGAGGGCGAGGGCGAGGGCGCCGGGGCAGGACTCGGAGCGGGAGCCGGGGCCGGCGAGGGGGCCGAACCCACCGGTGCCGGCGCGGGCGTGTCGCCGTCATCCGAGCCGGAGCCGCAGCCGGCCAGCAGCATCATCGACAGGAAAAGAGTGGAAACGGTTCCGCTCACACGTGCGGCTCGGCTGCTTCGGATCATCATTCTGGGGTGGGACCTATCGCTTTCGCCGATGGATGACGCGGTGCCGCTGACGGGATGTGTCAGTCCGGCTTCACTTCGCGTCGATTCGTGCCGGGAAAGGCGGCGTGGGCCTGCGGTTGTTCTGGATGCAGGTCTCGAAGCAGGTCGCATGCCGCGGCGCGGCGGCACTTGCGATTGGATGCAATTTCAACGCGACTGCGCGGCGTGCAGGCTCTCGAAGCGTTGCGCGAGTGCGCGCAGGTCGTGCGCGAGCAGGCCGACCGGGCCGGCGATGCGGGCGGCAGGGCGCGGCGACGCGAGCATCGAGAGGTCGGGCATCGCCCGTGCGCGCAGCGCCTGGGCCGCGCCGCGCAGGGCCTGAGCGATCGCCGCAGTCGGGGCCGCCGCGTCGGGCTGCAGACCGGGCAGCAGGCGGGCGATCACGGCGCTGTCCTGGTGGACCCGGGAGACCATGCGCGCGAGCTGCACGTGCGCGTCGCGCTCGACGGGCCGTCTGCGAAGGCGCGCGATCCATGCGCGTTCGCGATCGGCCTGCACTGCGATCACGGCGAGCTCCCGCAGGCGGCTGCGCACGGTGCCGTCGGGTGCCGCATCGGCTTCCTCGTCCAGAGGTCGGGCGAACGCCTCGAGCAGGTCGGCGCAGGCACCGGTGAAGCGCGCACCGGCGCGCGCGGCTCGCAGCAGCAGCGACACGCCGAGCCCGACCAGCACGCCGATGCCGACTTCGGCGCCGCGCAGCCATGCGACCTGCAGCGCCGAATGCCCCGGCATGCTGCCGCTCGACAGGATGATCAGCGCCGCGACCGGTGCACTGGCGATCAGCGGCAGCGTGGCACTCGCGAACGCGAGGGCGGCGACGATCAACAGCGTGGCGGGCGCCGCATCGACGCCGTGGTGCCGCAGCCAGACGCCGCCGACTCCGCACAGCGTGCCGAGCACGGTGCCGCCGAGCCGTGCGCCGCCGGCGCCGACGCTCGCGCCGGCATTCGGCCGCACGACGATGAGTGCCGACATCACCGCCCACAAGCTCTCGGGCAGGTGCAACGCGCTCGACACCGCATAGGCTGCGATGACGGCCACCGCGAGTTGCGCGCCGTGCCACAGGCGCCCGTCGGCGCGTGCGTGGGCCACGCGTGCGGCGAGTGAGGTCATGTCACGTTCCTTTGCATCGACGCCGCGCGACCGCCGAGCCGCACGGCCAGTGCCTCCATCAGCGCGCACGCCTGCAGCAGCGTCGCGCGCTCGGACGCGTCCAGCGTGTCGGCGATCGCGTCGGCGAGCGAGGCTTCACGCCGGTGCACGTCGGCCTTCAGCTGTTGCAGTCCGATCCGGGTCAGCGACAGCACGCTCTGGCGACCGTCATGCGCGTGCGGCGCGCGCGCCAGCCAGCCGTCGGCCTCCAGCTCGGCGAGCAGGCGCGTCAGCGTCTGCAGCTTCACGCGCTCGTGGGCCGCGAGTTCGCTCGGCGACATCGGACCGCGCCGGTACAGCGCACCCATGGCGCTGAGCTTGGCGACGCTGATGCCCTCGGGCGGCAGCGCGTGGCGCAGCTGGCGTGTCAGGTCGGACAGCGCGGCACGCAGCCGCACGGCGCATTGCCGCGGTTCGGTGTCGGTGGGCATGCGATTATCATAAGATCAATCTTAGTTTCTATGCAAGCCGGCGCTGTCGCCACTGCGCGACGCAGTCGGCGAGCAGCGCGGCGCTGCTGGTGGCCGAGGGCTGCAGGCCGAGGGTCGTCGCGGCGGCGTGCAGCGCGCGCGCCGGGTCGGCCAGGTCGAGCGCGGTCGCGCCGTTCTGCTTCGACAGCTTCTCGCCGTTCGCGCCCAGCACCAGCGGCGTGTGCAGGTACTGCAGCGCCGGCAGGCCGAGCAGCCGCTGCAGGTGGATCTGGCGCGGCGTGTTGTCGGCGAGGTCTTCGCCGCGCACGACGTGGGTGATGCCCTGCAGCGCGTCGTCGACGACCACCGCGAGCTGGTAGGCCCACAGCCCGTCGGCGCGATGCAGCACGAAGTCGCCGACCGCCTGCGTCAGGTTCTGCTGCTGCGCACCGAGGCGGCGGTCGCGCCAGTCGATCACGATGTCGGCTCCGCTGGCGTTGCAGCTCAGCACCCGCGTCGCGCGCGCCGGCTTGCCGTTCAAGCCATGCCGGCAGGTGCCGGGGTAGACGAGCTCGCCGTGGCGCGGCTTGCCGTGGCCGCTGGCTTCAAGCGCGAGGGCGATGTCGCGCCGTGTGCAGCCGCAGGGGTACACCTGCCCGGCGGCGCGCAGCGCATCGAGCGCGGCCGCGTAGTGCGCGCCGCGCTGCGATTGCCACACCGGCGGCTCGTCGGGCAGCAGCCCGCATTGCGCGAGCTGCGCCAGGATCTGCGCATCGGCGCCCGGCACGCAGCGCGGCGTGTCGACATCCTCGATGCGCACCAGCCACGCGCCATCGTGCGCCCGCGCATCGAGCCAGCTCGCGAGCGCTGCCACCAGCGAGCCGGCGTGCAGCGCGCCGGTCGGCGACGGCGCGAACCGTCCGCGGTACCTCATTGTGATCAGGCCCCACCCAACGGCAGCAAGCCGCTGTGGCGCTCGATCAGCGCGCTGCGCGTGGCCGGGCTCTCCAGCTGCGACAGCCACCAGCGCAGCGCCAGCCCGAGCTGCGGCTTGCGTGTCGCGCTGCCGGCCGGCACGCTGCGCCACGCGTAGCCGAGGCGCGCGACCTGCGTCGGCCGCTGCACCGGCTTGACGACCAGCCGGCCGGCGGCGATGTGCTCGCGCACCAGCGGCTCGGGCAGGAATCCGCAGCCCAGGCAGCGCAGCTGCGCCTCGATCTTGTTCTGCATCGTCGCGACGGTCAGCACGTCCTGCCCGGGCAGCAGGTTCACTGTCAGCGGCGCCATGCGCTGTGCCGAATCGGCGACCGCGACCGCGCGGTGGTGGATCAGGTCGGCATCGCTCAGCGGACCCTCGGCGTGGGCCAGCGGGTGGTGCGGCGCCACCGCGAACACGAAGGTGATGCTGCCGAGCGGCTGCATCTGGATGCCGGGCGGCATCGTGCGGTCCACGCCGACGCCGATCGCCAGGTCGGCCTGCCCGCTGACCAGCGCCTCCCAGGTGCCGGCCAGCACCTCGGTGCGCAGCCGCAGCCGCGTGCCCGGCCCGCCGCTGGTGGCGCCCGGGCTCTCGGGGCTCAGCGCATAGAACGCCTCGCACAGCTCGAACAGCGTGGCGCGCGACATGATGCCGTCCACCGCGATCGACAACTGCGTCTCCCAGCCGGTCGCGACGCGCTTCACGCGGTTGGCCACCGCATCCATCTCCTGCAGCAGCCGCCGGCCCTCGTGCAGCAGCTCCTCGCCGGCGGCCGTCAGCCTCGCCTGGCGCGAGCGGCGGTCGAACAGCAGCACGTCGAGCGCGTCCTCGAGCTGGCGCACGTTGTAGGTCAGCGCCGACGGCACCTTGCCGAGCTCGCGGGCGGCCGCGGCGAAGCTGCCGGTGCGGGCGATGACGTCCATCATCGCGAGCGCTTCAGGGGTCAGGACGTTGCGGGAGCTGGTCATGGCGGGGCCGTCGGAGTTTCGTTCATCTTATTTGAACGAACGCTTCAACGCGCGGCCCGTGAT
>NZ_JBFUFP010000499.1:0-3889 GCF_056403375.1 Rhizobacter sp. P2_H2 | reverse complement strand
CACGAATTCCCGCCGTACCGCCACGACGACCTGAACGCCTGCTTCGCGCCGGTGTTCGCCGAGCTGCGCCGCATGCTGACCGCGGTGCTCGAGCAGAACGCGCTGCAGATCGAGCTGGTCGACCGCACGCACGGCGTGCGCACCGCGGTCGTCAACGACCTGGAGCTCGCGCGCACCGGCACCTTCGTGCTGGCCGTCAATGCGCAGGTGCCGGGCGAGCAGCTGCGCCAGCGCTTTCCGGCACAGACCAAGATCGGCCCGGTCGACAAGATCCGCGACCTGGTCAACCTGCAGCTGCCCGGCATCGGGTTGCGCTCGCTGCCGGTCGCGCCGCGCCAGCTGCCGTTCCATGCGGGGTATTTCTATTTCGAGCTCGACCGCAGCGGGGAGTTGTGGAAGGCGGTCTCGACCAACGGTCACGTCGCGATGCACATCGCCGGCGACTTCCCCGGCCTCGAGCTGGAGTTGTGGGCCATCAGAAGCCAGTGAAGTAAGCCAGAAAGAACGTGGTGAGCGCGATGAGCCCCTCTTCCCCCGACGATCCGTTTGCCGAAGTCGACACCGGCCGCACCTTCATCATGCCGACGCCGGGCGGGCGCACGACCGCGATGCCCTCGCGCCCGCAGCATGCGCCGCAGCAGCCCGCGGGCGCCGACGTGGCGGCCGACATCGGCCCGAGCGACAGCGGCCTGAACCCGCTGGTGGCGCTGGCGAACCCGCTGCTGGCGCTGGTGCCGCAGATCCGCGCCTCCACCCAGCTCGCCGACCCGGCCTCGCTGCGCGAATCGATCGCGCAGGGCCTGCGCGAGTTCGAGGCGCAGGCGCGCGCCCGCGGCATCACGCCCGAGCGCGTGCTGGCCGCCCGCTACATCCTGTGCACGCTGCTCGACGAGGTGGCCGCCACCATGCCGTGGGGCGCCTCCGGCCAGTGGGGCCGCCACAGCCTGCTCGCGATGTTCCACAACGAGACCGGTGGCGGCGAGAAGGTGTTCCAGCTGATGGCCAAGCTGGCCGAGAACCCGCGCGGCAACCGCGACCTGCTGGAGCTGATCTACGCCGCGCTGTGCCTGGGCTTCGAGGGCCGCTACCGCGTCGTCGACGGCGGCCGCGCGCAACTCGAGGCGGTGCGCGAGCGGCTCGCGCAGATCATCAAGAAGGAGCGCGGCGACTACCCGCAGCCGCTCGCGCAGAACTGGCGCGGCGAGGCCGCGACCCGCCGCTCGATGCTGACCTGGCTGCCGCTGTGGGTGGCCAGCGCCGTCGTGATGCTGCTGGTGGTCGCGATCTACCTCGGCCTGTCGTGGCGGCTGAGCGGCGACTCCGACCCGGTCTACGGTCGCATCCAGGAGCTGCGGCTGATTCCGCCGACCCCGCCGGTCAAGCTGCCGGCACCGAAGCCGCGGCTCGCGCAGTTCCTCGTCAACGACATCAAGGCCGAACTGGTCACGGTGCGCGACGAGGTCGACCGCAGCGTCGTGATCATCCGCGGCGACGGCCTGTTCCCGCCCGCCAGCGCGGCGCTCACCAGCGACCGCGAGGCGCTGATGAAGCGCATCGCCGAGGCGCTGGCCCAGGTGCAGGGCTCGGTGCTGGTGACCGGCCACACCGACAACGTGCGCATCCGCACCGCGCAGTTCCCGTCGAACTGGCACCTGTCCGAGGAGCGCGCGAAGACGGTGCGCGACATCCTGGTGGGCTACGGCGTCGCCGCCGACCGCGTCAAGGCCGAGGGCCGCGCCGATGGCGAGCCGGTGGCCGCCAACGACACGCCGGCCAACCGCGCGCTGAACCGGCGCGTCGAAATCACCCTGTTCATCTCGCGCGGCGCGACGCCCGCGGCCTCGGCTCCCGGAACCGGATCATGAAGAAGCTGCTCGGTGTCCTGCTCAACCCGTGGTTCCTGCTGATCCTCGGGCTGATCGCGCTGTCCCTCGTCATCTGGATCGTCGGGCCGCTGATCGCGATCGGCACCTGGCGGCCTTTGGAGAGTTCGACGGCGCGCCTCGTCTTCATCGGCGTGATCGTCGGCCTCGTGATCCTGCGCAAGCTGTGGCAGTACTTCCGTGCGCGCAAGACCAATGCGCGCGTCGTGGATCAGCTGCTGAAGCCGGTGGCGAGCACTGCCGCCGACGACCCGGCCAACGCCGAGCTGAAGACGCTGAACGAGCGCTTCCAGAAGGCGCTGCAGACGCTGCGCAACGCGAAGTTCGACACCGGCAAGACGGGGGTGGCCGGCGCGTTCAGCGGCCTCACGTCGCGGCTCGGCAAGCGCTACCTCTATGAGCTGCCGTGGTACGTGATCATCGGCGCGCCGGGCTCGGGCAAGACGACCGCGCTGGTCAACTCGGGCCTGAACTTCCCGCTGGCCGCGGCGATGGGCGAGCATTCGGTGAAGGGCGTCGGCGGCACCCGCAACTGCGACTGGTGGTTCACCGACCAGGCGGTGCTGATCGACACCGCCGGCCGCTACACCACGCAGGACAGCCACAAGAGCACCGACAGCAAGGCCTGGGAGGGCTTCCTCGACCTGCTCAAGCGCAGCCGGCCGCGCCAGCCGCTGAACGGCGTGCTGATCACCGTGTCGGTCAGCGACCTGCTCACCGCCAACGTCAACGAGCGCGCGCAGCACGCCGCCACCGTGCGCCTGCGGCTGCAGGAGCTGCACCAGCACCTGGGCATGCGCTTCCCGATCTACCTGCTGGTCACCAAGTGCGACCTGCTGTCGGGCTTCATGGAGACGCTGGGCGAGGTCGACAAGGACACCCGCGCGACGCCGTGGGGCATGACCTTCAAGCTCGACAAGCAGCAGCACACCGATCTCTCGGTGTTCCCGGCCGAGTTCGACGCGCTCGAGAAGCGCCTCACCGACGGCCTGATCGACCGCCTGCAGCTCGAGCGCGACCCGCAGCGCCGCGCCCGCATCTACGGCTTCCCGCAGCAGTTCGAGGCGTTGCGCGGCCTGCTGAAGGACTGGATCGACCAGGTCTTCTCGCCGTCGCAGTTCGAGGCCCACCCGCTGCTGCGCGGCGTGTACTTCATCAGCGGCACGCAGGAAGGCACGCCGATCGACCGCATGCTCGGCCGCATCGCGCGCACCTACCGGCTCGAGCGCACGGTGCTGCCGCCGCTGCAGTCCGGCGGCAAGAGCTTCTTCCTGTCGCGGCTGCTGAAGGAAGTGGTGTTCGGCGAGGCCGCGCTGGCCGGCACCGACCTGAAATGGGAGCGCCGCCGCGCCTGGATGATCACCGCCGCCTACGCGGCGCTCGGCATCGTCTCGTTGGGCGTGCTGCTCGCCTGGGGCGTCAGCTACGTCAACAACCAGCGCTACATCGCGAAGGTGGACGCCACCGTCGAGGAGGTGCGCAAGCTGGTGCAGTCGACGCCGAACCGCGCATCGCCCGACATCCTGGTGCTGCTGCCGGCGCTGCAGGCCACGCGCGACCTGGCGCGTGCCGGCATCGGCGACTCGGTGCCGTTCAGCCACGGCTTCGGGCTGTACCAGGGCCGCAAGCTCGACGGCGCGTCGCAGCAGGCCTACCGCCGCATGCTGACCGACGCGGTGCTGCCGCGCATCGCCCTCGGCATCGAGGACCGCCTGAAGACCGGCCTCGACAACCCCGAGCTGCAGTACGAGGCGCTGAAGGCCTACGTGATGCTCTACGACCCGGAGCGCTTCGACCCCGCCGCGCTGAAGCTCTACGTGATGGCCGATTGGGAAACCAACCTGCCGCGCTCGGTGACCACCGAGCAGCGTGCCGAGCTCGAATCCCACCTCGACGCGCTGCTGGCCGAGGGCCAGGCGGTGTCGCCGCTGCCGGAAGACAAGCAGCTGGTCGCGCAGACGCGGGCCCGCCTGATCGCGACGCCGCTCACCGAGCGCGTGTACCGG
>NZ_JBFUFP010000498.1:0-3894 GCF_056403375.1 Rhizobacter sp. P2_H2 | reverse complement strand
GTCGCAGCCCGGGCTGCATCCGGAACGGCGAGGTGATGGCGCTGAAGTCGAAGCCGGTGGCAGGACCCATGGTCACGGACGGTAGCAAAAAGGGCACCCGAGGGTGCCCTTTGCGGGGAGGCAGTGTGCGTGGATCAGACGCGCTTGCGGTACTCGTGCGTGCGGGTGTCGATTTCGATCTTGTCGCCGGTTTCGACGAACAGCGGAACCGAGACCTCGAAGCCGGTAGCCAGCTTGGCCGGCTTCAGCACCTTGCCCGAGGTGTCGCCCTTGACGGCCGGCTCGGTGTAGGTGATCTCGCGCACCAGGCTGGTCGGCAGTTCGACCGAGATCGCCTTGCCGTCGTAGAACACCACTTCGACGGGCATCGCGTCTTCGAGGTACTGCACCGCGTCGCCCATGTTCTCGGCCTCGACCTCGAACTGGTTGTATTCGGCGTCCATGAACGCGTACATCGGGTCGGCGAAGTAGGAGTAGGTGCACTCCTTCTTGTCGAGGATGATCTGGTCCATCTTGTCGTCGGCCTTGAACACGACCTCGGTGCCCGAGTTGTTCAGGAGGCTCTTGAGCTTCATGCGCACGGTGGCGGCATTGCGGCCACCGCGGCTGTATTCGGTCTTCAGCACGACCATCGGGTTCTTGTCGTGCATGATCACGTTGCCTGCGCGAATTTCCTGTGCGATTTTCATAACGATTTCCGTAGGGGCTGTTTTGCCTGAGCCAGCGCGCGCCGGAATGTTCAATGGCCCAGAACGCGCAAAGCCGGCGATTTTATAGCGATTCGGCGACGAAAGACAGCAACTGACCGGCGAGATCGGTCTGCGCGAGCAAGGCTTTGCGCCAATTCAGGCACTGCGCCTGCCAGGACGCGCGATCAGGCCCGATGCCGGCAGGGTCTTGCAGGCCGTTCCAGGCCCGCCACGCCGCGCGGATGTCCGGCGTGGCGCTGAAGCGGTCGAGGAAGGCCTGCAGCTTGGCCGCGTGCACGCCATCGTCCTGCGGATAGATCTGCCAGATGAATGGCTGGCCGGCCCACAGCGCGCGGACCAGCGAATCCTCGCCGCGCACGAAATTCAGGTCGCAGGCCCACAGCAGCCRGTCGAAACCGGCCTGCGCGAGGTAGGGCAGGGACAGCACCCGGATGGACGCCGGCAGCCCGGGCAGCGGCGGCGCGGTGCCGGGCACCAGCAGCAGCGTCGGCCGATGGCCGAGGGCATCGAGCAAGGCCCCGGCTGACGGCACGCGGTAGCAGAACAGGCTGGCCAGTTGCTCGCCGGGCCGCGGCGCGATCTGCCGGGCTGCGAGCCACGCCGCGCGGTCGAACGCCTCGCGCTGCGCCATCAGCCCCGGCTCGCGCAGCAGCCCGCCGGTGGCGGCCGTGAAGCCGGGGTAGAAGAACCACTTGCTCATGCCGCGTGCCGGCCCGTGCATCTGCGGCGAGCGCAGGCGGTGGCTGCGCTCCACGTAGGCCTCGGCACTCAGGTATTCGAGGTTGATCCACACCGGCGCTCTTTCGGCCGCTCTTTCGGCAATCCGCACCAGCACCGCCGGCGGCAACTCGCACCCGAAGGCCTCGACCACCACGTCGCCGATCGGCCGGGCCTCGTCCTCGGCCTCGGGCCACGCCTGCAGCTCGACACCGGCCGCGCCGCCCGGCGCCATCCACGCGAGCGCGCGTGCGTCGTCGACCCACAGCCGCACCCGCTCGCCGCGCGCGGCCAGGTCGGCGGCGAGCCGCCAGCACACGCCGATGTCCCCGAAGTTGTCGACGACGCGGCAGAAGACATCCCATTGCAGGTGCGGCATGCGCGCCATTATCGGCAGCGGCACAATCGCAACCGATGAACGAGACGACGTCGTTGCCCGAAGAACCCACCGACCCGGCGCCGCCGGCCGACCCCGGCCGCGAGCGCCTGCTCGCCGAGGTGCTGGCGCTGCCCGGCCTGCCCGGCGTCTACCGCTATTTCGACGCGAATGATGCGGTGCTCTACGTCGGCAAGGCGCGCGACCTGAAGAAGCGCGTCTCGAGCTACTTCCAGAAGAACCACGGCGGCACGCGCATCGGCCACATGATCAGCAAGATCGTGCGGATGGAGACGACGGTGGTGCGCTCGGAAGCCGAGGCGCTGCTGCTCGAGAACAACCTGATCAAGACGCTCAACCCGCGCTACAACATCCTGTTCCGCGACGACAAGAGCTACCCCTACCTGAAGATCGTCTCGCACGCGTTCCCGCGCATGGCCTACTTCCGCGGCGCGGTCGACCGCAAGCATCGCTACTTCGGGCCGTACCCGAGCGCCTGGGCGGTGAAGGAATCGATCCAGCTGCTGCAGAAGGTGTTCCACCTGCGCACCTGCGAGGACACCGTCTTCAACAATCGCACGCGGCCCTGCCTGCTGTACCAGATCAAGCGTTGCTCCGGTCCGTGCGTCGACTACATCGCCGCCGACGACTACGCGCGCGACGTGGCCAATGCCGAGCGCTTCCTGCTCGGCCAGCAGCAGGAGGTGATGGACGGCCTGCAGGCGCAGATGATGGCCCACGCCGACGCGCTGGAGTTCGAGCAGGCGGCCGAGATCCGCAACCAGCTCGGTGCCTTGTCGAAGGTGCTGCACCAGCAGTCGGTCGAGGACAACACCGGCGTGTCGACCAAGGACGCCGACATCCTCGCGGTGAAGGTGCAGGGCGGGCGGGCCTGCGTCAACCTCGCGATGGTGCGCGGCGGGCGGCACCTGGGCGACCGGCCGTACTTCCCGGCGCATGTCGAGGACGCGACCGAGATCGGCGCCGCAGGCGGCGCAGACGCGGAGAGCGAGCGCGCATCGCCCGAGGTGCAGGTGCTGGAGGCCTTCATCGCGCAGCATTACCTCGACAGCGAGGTGCCGCCGCTGCTGGTGCTGAGCCACGTGGTCGACAAGGCGCTGATCGATGCGCTGACCGAGCACAGCGGCACCCGCGTGAGCGCGCAGCACCAGCCGCGCGATGCGCGCCGCGCCTGGCTGGACATGTGCATCCAGGGCGCGCAGCTGAAGCTTGCGCGGCTGCTGTCGGAAGAGGGCTCGCAGCAGGCGCGCACGCGCGCGCTGGTCGAGGCGCTGGACCTGTCGCCGGAAAACCTCGACACATTCCGCATCGAGTGTTTCGACATCAGCCACACCGCCGGCGAGTCGACGCAGGCATCGTGCGTGGTGTTCGAGACCCACAAGATGCTGAACGCGCAGTACCGCCGCTACAACATCGAGGGCGTGACCGGCGGCGACGACTATGCCGCGATGCGCCAGGTGCTGACGCGGCGCTACAGCAAGATCGCCGCGGCGCTGGCTGACAGGGAGTCCGGCGAGCCGACGAACGTGCGCATGCCCGACCTGGTGCTGGTCGACGGCGGGCGCGGCCAGGTCAGCATGGCGCGCGAGGTGTTCGAGGAACTGGGCCTGGACCTGTCGCTGATCGTCGGCGTCGAGAAGGGCGAGGGCCGCAAGGTCGGCCTCGAGGAACTGGTGTTCGCCGACGGCCGCGAGAAGGTGTACCTGGGCAAGGATTCGGCGGCACTGATGCTGGTGGCGCAGATCCGCGACGAGGCGCACCGTTTCGCGATCACCGGCATGCGGGCGCGCCGCGCCAGCGTGCGCACCGGCGGCAGCCGGCTGGAAGACATACCCGGCGTGGGGCCGAAGAAACGTGCGAAACTTTTGCAGCGCTTCGGAGGCGTGCGTGGCGTGGGCCATGCGAGCGTTGACGATCTTGTTACTGTCGACGGAATCTCGAGGGAATTGGCGGAGGAGATCTATCGTGCGTTGCATTGAGAAGTACCCATCGCGCCGGGCGTGGCTGGGCGTGGCGATGCTCGCCGTGCTGGCCGCCTGCTCGTCGCCGCCCCCGGCACCGACACCCGCG
>NZ_JBFUFP010000497.1:0-3896 GCF_056403375.1 Rhizobacter sp. P2_H2 | reverse complement strand
GTTGACGTAGGGCGCGAACAGCGCCATCGCCGCCGGCGTGTACTTCTGCAGCCCGCCGATGTACCAGAAGAACTCCTTCGACGGCGACCCGTCCTCGTTGCTGAAGATGTTCTTGCCGGTCAGCTTGCTGACGATGCTCTGGTGCACATGCATCGCGCTGCCCGGCTCGTTGGCCATCGGCTTGGCCATGAAGGTGGCGTASATCTSGTGGCGCAGCGCGGCCTCGCGGATCGTGCGCTTGAAGAAGAACACCTCATCGGCCAGCCCCAGCGGGTGGTCGTGGAAGAAGTTGATCTCCATCTGGCCGGCACCGACCTCGTGGATCAGCGTGTCGACGTTCAGCTCCATCTGCTCGCAGTACGCGTAGATGTCCTCGAACAGCGGGTCGAACTCGTTCACCGCATCGATCGAGTACGCCTGGCGCGAGGTCTCGGCGCGGCCGCTGCGGCCCTTCGGCGGGCGCAGCGGCTGGTTCGGGTCGGTGCTGCGCTCGATCAGGTAGAACTCCAGCTCGGGCGCGACCACCGGGTCCCAGCCCTCGGCGGCGTACAGGTCGCAGATGTTGCGCAGCACCGAGCGCGGCGCGTACGGAATCATCTTGCCGTCGCGGTCGAAGCAGTCGTGGATGACCTGTGCGGTCGGGTCGACCGCCCACGGCACGATGCGCACCGTGCTCGGGTCCGGCCGCAGGTGCATGTCGCGGTCGGTCGCGTGGATCACGTCGTAGTACGGGCCTTCCTCGGGGAATTCACCGGTGACGCCGATCGCGACGATCGCCTCCGGCAGCCGCATGCCGCGGTCCTCGGTGAATTTCTCGCGCGGCAGGATCTTGCCGCGGGCCACGCCGGTGAGGTCGGGCACCAGGCACTCGATCTCGGTCACGCGGCGGTCGTTGAGCCACTGCTCGAGGTCGCTGAAGTTGAAGTTGTTCTTGTCCACCATGGGATCACCTGTTTGTTTCGTTGGCCGCAAGCCAGGATGACCTGCGGTTGGGTCGAGCGTCAGGGCAGGGTGGAACGCACCTAACGGTCCGGGTCGCGGTGCGGCTCCCGGTGGCGGTCGCGGAACGACTGGCAGGCGGCGCCGAAGGCCTTGAACAGGCGCAGCGAGATCGGGTTCTGCGCGGCCTGCCATTCAGGGTGCCATTGCACGCAGAGGTTGAAGGACTTGGCCTCGGCCATCGAGAAGGCCTCGACCAGGCCGTCGGGCGCGCGGGCCTCGACGCGCAGGCCCGGCGCGAGCTTGTTGACGCCCTGGCCGTGCACCGAGTTCACCTGGAAGGCGGGCTTCTCGATGATGCCGGCGAGCGTGCCGCCGGGCACCACGGTGACCTCGTGCGCGAAGTCGTAGACGACCTCGGGCGGCGCGTCTTTCAAATGCGGCGCGCCGCGGTGGTCGCGCTGGCCCGGCACCTCCTGCACGGCCTGGTGCAGCGAGCCGCCGAGCGCGACGTTGGCCTCCTGGAAGCCGCGGCAGATCGCGAACAGCGGGATGCCGCGCTCGAGCGCACGCGGGATCATCGGCAGCGTCCAGTCGTCGCGGTCGCGGTCGAGCGGCAGCGTGGCGTCGCGCACCTCTTCGCCGAAGTGGCTCGGGTGCACGTTCGATGGCGATCCGGTGAGCAGCACGCCGTCGGCGACGTCGAGCAACTCGTCGATCTCGGCCGGGGTGGACGAGGGCACGACCAGCGGCAGGCAGCCTGCCAGGCGCACCGCGTCGATGTATTTCTTGCCGGCGATGTGGAAGGGGTGCTGCCCGACCATTCGGTTGCACGCGGGAATCAGGACGACCGGCTTGTTCAGTGTTTTCATTGGGCTTGCTGCGCGTCGCTTGTTGAGCGGCAACACACTGGGCTTACTGGCAACGCAAGACAGAACACAAGAGACAGCGCAAGAGGAGCAATGAGTGTGCCCGCGCCGAATGCAAAGTCAATCGGCAGCCACCTCACAGCATGTCCCTCAGGCGGTAGTACGCCATCCCCATCACGAGGGCCGGCGTGCGCAGCAGCGGGCCGCCGGGGAACGTGCGGTGGCGCAGCTTCGCGAAGGTGTCGAAGCGGGCCGCGTGGCCGTCGATCGCCTCGGCGACGAGCTTGCCGGCGAGGCCCGTCAACGCGAGCCCGTGGCCCGAGAAGCCTTGCAGGTAGTAGATGTTGTCGTGGTGCGGTTTCGAGGCCGCGGCTGCACCCTCGGTGGGCAGCCGCCCGAAATCGGGCGCGCGGTTCATGCTGATGTCGACGAAGCCGCCCCACGAGAACTCGACCGCGGTGTCCTTCAACTGCGGGAAGCTGCGCGCCATGCGGCGCTGCATGCTGGCCGCGAGGTTGAGCGGTGTGCTGGTGCTGTAGCTGACGCGCCCGCCGTACAGCATGCGGTGGTCGGGCGTCGGGCGGAAGTAGTCGAGCACGAAGTTGGTGTCGCACACCGCCGCGCGCGACGGGATCAGCGAGCGGGCGAGATCCGGATCGACGGGCTTCGAGGCCACGATGTAGGTGCCGACCGGCATGATGCGGCGTTCGAGCTGCGGCGCGAGGCCTTGCAGGTAGACGTTGCCGGCGAGCAGCACGTGCTTCGCGCGCACTTCGCCTTGCGGCGTGGTCAGCCGCACCGTGGGGCCGGGCGTGATCGACGTGACCGGCGACTGCTCGAACAGCTGCACGCCGACGCTCGCCGCGGCACGTGCCAGGCCCAGGCTGTACTTCAGCGGATGCAGGTGGCCGGAGCGCGCATCGTGAGCGCCGCTGTGGAAACGCGGGCTCGCGATCCACTGCGGCAGCTCGGCCGGCGTGATCCAGGTGGTGTCGTGGTCGTAGCGCTCGCGCATCAGCACGTGCCAGTCGTGCAGCTCGCGCGCCTTGCGCGAGTTGATGGCCAGGCTCAGGTAGCCGGATTGCCAGTCGCAGTCGATCGAGAAACGCTTGCAGCGCTGGTGGATGAGATCAAGCGCCTCGAGCGTCATCGCCCACACCTGGCGCGAGGCGTCGAGGCCGAGCTGGTCCTCGATCACCGTCTGCTCGCAGGCGAGGCCGGCGATGGCCTGGCCGCCGTTGCGGCCCGAGGCGCCCCAGCCGACCTCACGGGCTTCGAGCAGCGCGACGCGGTAGCCGCGGTCGGCCAGCTCGATCGCTGCCGAGAGCCCCGCGAGGCCGCCGCCGACGACGGCGACATCGCAGTCGAGCGACGACGACAGCATGGGAAAGCCCGCCGTCCGCTGCACGGTCGCGGCGTAGTACGAGTGGCGGGTGAGATCGCTGTCGGCGCTCAGGAAGCTCATACGGTAGGCGCTAGGCAATGCCCTTTGGTGTGCGGTTGAAAGGAGGGGGCATGTTCAGGCCGCGCGCTTGATCGCGTCGGACAAGGTGCCGATCAGCTGGTCGATGTGCTTGTTCTCGATGATCAGCGGCGGCGACAACGCGATCGTGTCACCGGTGGTGCGGATCAGCAGGCCCTTCTCCCAGCAGTCGAGGAAGACCGAGAACGCGCGCTTGCCGGGCTGGCCGTCGATCGGCGCGAGCTCGATGCCGCCGACCAGGCCCAGGTTGCGCACGTCGATCACGTTCGGCAGGTCTTTCAGCGAATGCACCGCGCGCTCGAAGGTGGGCGCCATGGCTTCACCGCGCGTCAGCAGGCCTTCGTCGGCGTAGGTGTCCAGCGTGCCGAGTGCCGCGGCGCAGGCCAGCGGGTGCGCCGAGTAGGTGTAGCCGTGGAAGAACTCGATGGCCTGCTCGGGGCCGTTCATGAAGGCATCGTGCACATGCTGCTTCGCGAACACCGCGCCCATCGGCACCGCGCCGTTGGTCAGGCCCTTGGCGACCGTCATCAGGTCGGGCGTGACGCCGAACTTGGTGGCCGCGAACGGCGCGCCCAGGCGGCCGAAGCCGGTGATGACCTCGTCGA